>CBEUWV010000170.1:0-4910 GCA_965546895.1 uncultured bacterium | reverse complement strand
GATGGTTCAGAAAGGGAACAAGAAAGAGAGTTGACCTTTCCTTTTTTTTACTTGCACATGCACTTTCACTCTCACTACCGCAAAGCGGCCTCCCGGCCTGCGGCCGGAATGTTAAATGAAAGAAAAATAAGGGAATTGGTTATTGCCTTTCTTTCTCAATACATCACGCATCTCTTTCCCCTCTGACTTTTGTGTCTTGGTGTTGCCTTTGTGTTGAGTCTCGCTCCCTTTCTGCTCCTCCCCCTCAGCGTCCTCCGCGTACTCTGCGGTAGGTCCCTGTCTTTTCCGGTCAGAACACTTCTTGTTAATGAATTATCTGCCATTTTGTGACCTGCGTTACTGGTTCCTATTGAAATTCGCCCTACCTTATGAACAGGGGAGAAATTTATATGGCACCATGCCAGAGAGGAGCGCACCGTGCAGGCAACTGTTATTACCGTCAGCAACCCACTGGGAGGAACCGGGAAAACTACCATTGCCTTTCATCTGGCCCATGGCCTGGCTGGCCTCGGCTACAAAGTTCTGTCCGTGGACATGGACCCCAAGGCTTCCCTCACCCGTGCCATGGGTCAGCGGGAAGAATTGATTACTTATTCTGTCAAAGACCTCCTCACCCGGAGCACTACATGGTGGAAAACGACTCTGTTTGTGGACCAGAACCTCTATCTTATCCCCTCCACAGATGAACTGGCAGGGATGGACTACCACATGCTGAGTAAACCCTTCTCCTATATGAAACTGAAGAAAAAATTGATGCCGGCCAAAAGTGAACATGATTTCATCATCCTGGACACCGGCCCGGCCTACAACCTGTTTTCTGTAAACGCATGGAACTTCAGTGACTCCGTCCTGATGCCCTTTATCCCCGGTCCCGGCACCGGGGCAGATATTGCCATGGTATTACGTGATTTCAATGATTTTGATGTTGATATTCAGGTGATCTTCAACCAGGTAGCCCGGAACTCGTCCCTCGCGAACCAGGCACAGCGGTATGTGGAAAGCCGACACCGGCGGGTGGCATTCAGCTCCGTAAAAATCCCCCGCAGCTCCCTCGTCAGTGAATCCATGGCCCATCACGAACCAGTTTTCCGGCGACACCCCGGTAGCCGTTCTGCCATTGCATTGAATCGGCTGGCCAGCCTCACGGCCGTCTCCCTGAACGACCGGGATATCGTCTGACACACTTCAGGCGACAGCAGAAAATTACGATCGTGTCTTCGTCCCTCTTTCCATTTTTATGCTTCTTATTCCTACTTTGACAAAAACGTCTCAGCGGATATAATGGTACAAACTTTTTCCGGGGAAGGAGTCCCCCCTTTAACCGCCATGCGGCTGATGACTCCTGGTTGAAACAGGCAACGTCAGGAGGACCCATGACCGACTGGGGATCAGCCAACAGGAAAGTTGATTCAAAGAAAACTGCCCCTTCTCCAGCAAATCCGTCTCTCCTTCCCGGGTTACTGGACAAAGCGGTTGCCCTTCTCCAGTCACAGCGCCCCGATGCCACTCAACTGTCAAAACTGAATGATCTTCGCGAACAATTGTGGGAAGAACGGCTTCATCTTGCGGTACTGGGGCAATTCAAGCGGGGCAAGAGCACTTTATTGAACGCGATTCTTGGCGAAGCGCTCCTTCCCAGCTCAGTGCTGCCGATCACCGCCCTTCCTACCTGGATACGACCAGGGCAGAAGTGTGTCCGCGTCACCACGGAAAAAAACGGCAAGCCCGTGACCGAAGAAAAGAAAACCGGCGACCTGACCGATTTCCTCAACCGCTATGTCAATGAGTCTGCTAACCCTGAGAATACATTGAATGTCACAGAAATTCAGGTATTTCATCCTTCAGAAATTTTGAAAAATGGAGTGGTGTTCATTGACACACCGGGGATAGGTTCCACGTTTCGGCACAACACCGCAGCCACAATGAATTTTCTTTCCCAATGCGATGCTGCCATCTTTGTGACGTCCGCTGACCCACCATTGACTGAAACAGAGATTGAATTCCTGAAATCGGTCCGGAACCGGGTTCCCCGGCTGTTCTTCATTCTGAACAAAACAGATTATCTCGATAAAGACGAACTGGAACAGGCAATTTCCTTTTTGAAGGAAGTTGTTCGAACATACGTCGGCATTGACCCGGACCCTGTGTTCCCCGTTTCGTCAAAAAATGGTTTGGCTGCAAAGACACATCAAAACAGAGAAGGTTGGAAAGAAAGCGGAATGGCTGATCTGGAAGCCCGTATTTTCAGCTTCCTCGCCGAAGAGAAACAGGCTGCCTTACATGAGGCATTGAGCCGCCGGACACTGGATATCCTCAACGGTCTGCTGATGGAGCTTAGCATATCCTTGAAATCTCTGGAGCTTCCCCTCAGTGATCTGGAACAACGTATCGCTCTCTTTGAGGATAAGCTGGGCCTGACCCGCAGTAAACGTCTCGCTGTACTGGACCGCCTGGCGGGAGAAGAAAAACGCACCCTGAAGATGGTGCAGGAAGAAGCTGAACAACTGAAACAAGAAGCGACAAAAGAAATTGAACGGATTGTGGAAGAAACCGCGACAAGAACAAGGGAGAGAGAATGGGAACAGGATGCACGAAAAGAACTGGCTGATTTTATCCCCGGTTATTTCGAAAATCGGCTGGGACTCTTTTCCCAACGTTTCAAGAATCACATGGCAGAAACCCTGGAACCGCTGCAACAGGAAACCGACCAGTTAATCGAAACCGTCCGTCACCATGCCGCCGATATCTTACAGGTTCCATTTTATGCTCCGGAAAGTGAAAGCTCATTCATTGCCAATCAGAAACCCTATTGGATTACCCACAAATGGAAACAATCCCTGTCCCCTGTTTCCCCCGGAACACTGGATAAAATTCTCAGTGTCACTCTTCAACAGAAAAGGGCCAGAAGGAGGATTCTGGAGCAGGCGCACGAACTGGTGCGCAACAATGTTGAAAACCTCCGATGGTCAATCTTCCAGAATATTCAAACGTCTTTCCGCCACTTCAGTAATCGGATGAATGAAACATTCGACTCCACTCTTCTGGCAACAAAAGGCGCGATGAAAGCTGCCGCCAGAAAACGAAAGGAAATTGGAATCAACAGCACAAATGAGATTCAACATCTTCAAGTATTATCTGACAACATACAGACCCTTTCAAACAGACTTGCAGAAACCCTGAATACCGGGAAAACCAGATCCACTTCGTCCTAAAACCTCACCCCCGGGAACATCTGAAGAAGGGAAACATTTCCGGTACGACATAGACCGGAAAGGATACGAAATATTGAGTTTTTTGCTCGCAATAATTCCTGTTAAGAGTTTATTTTTATGAAAAACAGGCCTCTTCTGTTAAAAACACACACCAAAGATATAATCTCCATGTGCAATCCCTATTCACTTTTTGTAACCCAATGTTATAAAAAGGGTTATACCAAGCGTACACAAATTGTGCAATCTGTCAAAGCCCCTGTCACTACTGGAATCTTGGAGTTTTAAGGGCAGTTTTCCACAGCGTTTTCCACAGATTCTGTTAAGAAAATGTAAAGCCTTTGTTTCACAACATATCCGTTCAATCTTCTCAATGAAACGATCACAATCCGATTCAGGGTGGGTTGTTCTCTGACAGAAAATTGACACAAAAAAGAGAAAAGTCCCCCCCCCCTCTTTTTTCATATTTCCGGTTTTGTTGACTGCCAGTCAAACATCCTTGAACCATTGCCTCAAATCGGCCAATATGGTAGCTTTTCAGGGAAGAGAATCACCTGACAGAGGGCATATGAACTACAGACAAGGGATCGGTTGCAAATAATGGACAGGGAGGAAGTATCAATAACTGGACCGCTGCTTGCATGGTTCAAAGAACACCGCCGTTCAATGCCCTGGCGTGATAGTCAAACGATTTACCGGGTATGGGTTTCGGAAATCATGCTTCAGCAAACTCGTGTAGACACGGTTGTTCCTTATTTTCATCGTTTTATGGAAACTTTCCCCACAGTCAAGGCCCTGGCTGAAGCTGATCAGGAAGATATCCTGAAATTATGGGAAGGATTGGGTTACTACGCAAGAGCCCGTAACCTGCATAAGGCAGCCAGGATTGTGATGGAAAAATTCAACGGCATCATTCCCGATCAGCCGGAGCAGTTTCTCCACCTTCCTGGGGTTGGGCCATACATCTCTGCTGCAGTCATGAGCATTGCCTGCGGCCATGTCATCCCGGTTGTGGACGGAAATGTACTTCGGGCAGCCTGCCGAATTTTTGCCCTTGAATATGACATTGCCCAACCCGCGACCCGAAAAAAAGTGGCTGCTCTGTTGACTGAGCATATCCCTGATGACCGACCCGGTGAGTTCAATGAAGCCCTGATGGAACTGGGTGCCATGGTTTGCACGCCCATTTCTCCCGTCTGCATCAGATGTCCAATCCGGAGAAACTGCCTGGCAAAACAAAATAATCTCGTCCCAGAATTGCCGATTAAATCCAGGAAACAGCCCATTCCCGAACACCGGATTGTCGTAGCCGTCATCACCGATTCCAGTGGCCAGATGCTGATTCAAAAAAGGCCGGAGAACGGCCTCTTAGGTGGCTTATGGGAGTTTCCCGGTGGAAAAGTAGAAAAGGGAGAAACACTCCCCGATGCGCTGAGACGGGAATGCAGGGAAGAGCTTGGTGTTGAGGTGAAAGTCGGAAAGGAGATCACCACCATCCGTCATGCCTACACCCACTTCAAGATTCTACTTACTGCCTTTCACTGCACCATCACCTCCGGGACACTTACCAGTGAACTCCCACTTCGCTGGGTCACAATGGAAGACATCACCTCCCTTCCCTTCCCGAAAGCCAATCACAAGATATTTCCCGCTCTGCAGGGAGAAGAGTAGGGGTAGGAGCAGGGGGCAGAAAGTGCGAGG
>CBEUWV010000169.1:0-4917 GCA_965546895.1 uncultured bacterium | reverse complement strand
ATGGAATAAAACTAAGATTCATCACCAATACTGCCAAGAGGAATGAACTGACCACAATTTTTTCCGGATGGAGCCGGGGGCAAGTGCCGGGTTTGATACCCATGGTTCCCGGTTAGTGTCTCGTAAGCATGTCGGATCTCGGGATCAATCAGATTGCAGATGTCTTTCCGGCTGTCCCCGGGAGACGGGTATACAGCAGGTAGCACCTGGAGTTCAACTTGAATTTCCCGTAAGGTGAAGAGTCCCAGGAAATGGGGCAGGAAGGACATGTCGCCGTACCAGCATACCCGGTCACGGTTGCCGTCACCGAAGGGTTGTCCATCGATACTGCGATAGGCCAGCACAACTGGCTGAACCGGAACGCCAGCATCGATGGCAACTTTAAGCAGCGACCGTTTCAATGGCAGTACGGATCGGCCATCTGTAGACGTACCTTCCGGATACAGGGTGACGGCAAAGCCCTGGCGTAATGCATCGGCGATTACGGCAATTTCCCGACCAATGTTTTTCCGGTTACGCCGTTCAATGAACAGGGATCCACCCATATCAGCCATCAGACCAAGAAAAGGGGTCTGTTTGACCTCCACGCTGGTGATGAACAGGGAAGGGAAACGGGCCGACATCACCAGTATGTCCAGATAGGACAGGTGATTGGAAACGAACAGTGCAGTGGTCAGGACCATTGCCACCCCCTGTCCGCTGACGGTGACGTGGATGCGCAGCAGGCGAAGGGCAAGCGACGAAAAAAAACTGGTGATGTTTCTGTGACATGCCCGTCTTTTTGCTTCCGACCGGAATACCAGTCGAACGGAAAGGGATGTCACCAGAAAGGCGAGTATCAACAGCGGCATGAGTATGAGGCGAAGCAGGGTCATTAACATCGATTGAACCTCTTTCCGATATCCCGGTTGAGGTGATCCAGGTCCAGAATGGTGAGAAAGTCAATACATTTGAATGCCTTGTCCAGAGCCGGTTCTCCGCAGACCCTGGCTCCGCATTTCAGGTAGAACTGAAGCAGCGGGGGGATGTGCTCTTCAATTTGATGGTCCGGTAAGGGCGGCGCGTCCCGATGCAGATTCTTCACCTGGAATGCCTTCCGCGGTCGAATGGGATGCAGTTCAGGAAGACTGTAATGAGTGGTCATGTAGCGGTGAAGAGCGCGGATTGTTTCCGGGTCCGTTGTTTTGACACTGGAGCAGCCGAACAGATAGCGGCATCCGGTTTCCTGCATATAGTGCAACACCCCTTTCCACATGAGCGTGAGGGTAATGCCGTTTCGATAACCATCCTTGACGCATGCGCGCCCCAATTCCAGTTTGTGGCCCTGCAGATTACGAACCGGTTCAAAATGAAACTCTGTTTCCGTATAAAAATCACTGGAAAAGGTGGAGGCGTTCAACCGGTATGTTCCCACGATGTCGTTTGTGCGTTTGTCTATAATCACCAAGTGGTCACAGAGGAAGTCAAAGCGGTCCAGGTCCAGTTGGAAAATCTTGCGCTTGTTCAGCATTTCTCGGTAGAAAACATCATGCCGCAATCGCAGTACCTCGGCCAGTTCAGCCCCGTGTTCCACAGTTTTTACCGTAAATCGGCGGGTGTCCAAACGTACATGGATATGAGGGGTATATCGACGCATTTTACGCATGTTCGGGTGGAGCCGCTTTACCGGTGCCACCATGGCGCGGGTAACGCGTGCCATCAGTCCTTCCGGACGGGGCTTCGCCACGGCATTCATTCTATTTCCTCCGGGAAAATCGGTGAAACAGAACGGTGCGACCCCAGTGATTTGTCCACCAGGTACATCTCGCCCCACTCACGAGTCATACAGCCAACAATGAATCCCATCAGTACGACCCCCGTCCAGACAGTTTTCAGCAGGTCAACCGGATGAAATAACATGTGAACCTCCTTGTTTGGTTATTGAGCGGAAATATTTCCGATCTCGTCCATCATGGGGCTTCTGTGTAAGTTCACTGTGAACGATCCGTAAGAAAACAGTCAAAGAATGAGGATTGCCCCCTATGCAGCAGATGCGTTTGTTGCTCGAAAAAGACTGGAAACCCGGGTTTCCCAGTATTTTGTTCTCGGGATTATTGAAGACAGCGGCGGATGGTTATTCTCTGGAAATTAACTAGTGTGTCTCGAGAATTACCCGTGTATAATATTGAACGACATTTGAACAGACAATAGCCAGACTATCAATGGGGGGATAATGAAAAATGGCGACATGCAAAATGGCTGTGATACTAATCTTGGCGACTCTTGTTGGAGCTTATGCCTGCAACGGGAATCACAAGCAGACAGACAATAAACACAACGGGCCTAAAATGCGGGAAATAACCCTGAACAAAAATTCTTACCCTGGTCTCCGAGCTCAGGCAATAGATGTGACTGCTGAGCAATTAAAACTAAAGCTGCAAAATGAGAATGAACTGTACGGCATCATAATGGACTGGAACATGGGGGACTTCGTTGTAACCGTAGTCTCTTTCAAGACGGGAGATGCAAGTCTCTATTTGAGCACTGGGCAGGCATACATTGGAGGGCATTCACGCGAAACTATACATAATGCTGCAATAAAGTTTGTGTCAATTGGGAAACAATATCTTGCAAAAGCAATAAGGACGGAGAAAATTGAGCCGGCAGAAGGGGAAAAGATTGACTTCTACTTTCTAACCCCATCAGGAAGATATTATGTTGAAGATGAATTTTCTCGAATAGAAGATTCCAGTTCCGAATTGCTTGGACTTTTTAAAGCGGGAGACAGAGTAATAACTGAATATAGGCTAATAGCCCAAGCAAACCAAGAACAAGACAAGAGCAACTAACCGCTCGCTCACGGCAGTTTGTCCGATTTTCACTCTCTCCCGATCTGCGCAGCAGCCAGAACTGAACTTTTTGGTTAATGGAAAGCCGGGGACAGTCATCTGGCTTCTGAGGTAGGAGCTATTTATTTCTGGAGCTTAGCGAAATCAGAAGGGATAATGATTTGCAGACAAAGTTAAGATGTCCTGAAAGAGGAAGCGCGTATAACTGTAGAAAAATGAGATGACTATCCCCGGGTTTCCGGAAGCGGAAGATCACCCGCATTCCCGTGCCGGTATGCTATAATTCAACCCATGAATTTATCGAAGATGCAATCCCGGTTTGCCATTTGTCTATGCCTTTTCCTCTACGTTTCGCTCTGTTTCGCTGTTGATACCGAACCGGATCGGGTACTCGCCCAAACCATTCAACAAGCACAGGAAGCCCTGAACCGGGGAGAATCGGAATCCGCACTGCAACTGGCCACGAAGGCCAGGAAACTTGCGCTGGCACAAAACAACGTGAAGGAACAGGCACAGGCCTGCCGAGTCCTTTCGGACATCTGGTATAACCGGAATGGGGACAAAGCCCTGGCATTTTGTGCCGAAGAATTGAGCTGTCGGAAAATCCTCAACGACAAGACCGGGATGGCATATTGCCACAATGTATCCGGAATCCTCCTGAAACGAAAAGGACAACACTACAAAGCGCTTAAACACTACTATGAATCCCTGCGGATTGCGCAAACCATCACCGACCCCAACAACAAACTGGCCCGGGTCAGTTCGGCGGCATTCAACATCGCCTCCCTGTACGACACCTTCCACTTCTACCATAAGGCCATTCATTACTATCAGATGTCACTGGGTTGTGAACAGAAGAAGGGGGACAAAGACGGAGAATCCCTGGCGATGGCCAACATGGCCGTCACATACCGGGAACTTCAACAATTCGAAAAGTCGGTTTCGTATGCCGGACAGGCCCTTGAGTTGGCAGAGCAGCTGGGAGATGAAGAAGCGGCCGTCCGAATTACCAACAACCTGGGCTACACCTATCTGAAAAAAGGGGATATCGAGAAAGCTCACCAGTTGCATGAGAAGGCCCTTGAACTGGCCCGAACCTACCGCATCGACGATATGCTGCCCTATATTTACAGCGGCATGGGTGAGATATATTTCAAGATGGGCCGATATGAAGAATCGCTGCAATACCAGTTGGACGCGCTCCGGTTGTCGAAAGAAGAAGACCTGCGCATGTTGATTTACCGGAATCTCACCGATGTTTCCATTGCGCTCAATGACATTCCCCGTTCCGCAGAATACTTCACCCGGTACAAACAGTTTCTGGACAAGTATTATTCACCGGCGACCTTTGACAAGTTTGAAATCCTGATGAATGCCTTCGAAGATGAGCAGAAAAGCAGGGAAATCCAGCTGCTGAGAAATGAAAAGCGAATTCAGCGCCTGCTGAAAAACGTGTTGCTGCTGGGACTGTTCACCGTCCTCATCTTCCTGATGTGGATGATCTCCCGGTACCGGATGAAGCAACGGATGGTCAGGGAACTGGACAACATCTCCCGCACCGACCCGCTGACCGGTCTTTCCAACCGGCGGGACGTGTTGGAAAGACTGGAACTGGAGTATCTGCGGTCCTGCCGAAGCAAGAAACCCCTCAGCATTTGTATTTGCGATATCGACTTCTTCAAATCCGTCAACGATACGTACGGCCATGCCGCAGGGGACGCCGTGCTGCGCCAGTTGGCGGCGACATTCAAAAATTCCCTTCGGGCAACGGATATCGAGGGTAGATGGGGCGGGGAAGAATTTATCCTGACCTTTCCGGAAACCGACCCTTCCGGCGCAGCGGAGACCATTGAAAAGCTGAGAAAAAGGATCGCGGAAGACCCTGTCATTTATGAAGGCCGGAAAATCGAGGTTACCCTGACCTTCGGCATATCCCGGTGCAACCCGGATGAATCTCTGGAGGATTGCATCCACCGCGCCGACAAGGCACTGTATCAGGGCAAGGAATCCGGCCGAAACCGCATCGTCACCGCTTAACCATCCCAGCACTGGCAAATCACTATGTGAAAACAGAATATTTTCTACAGCT
>CBEUWV010000168.1:0-4940 GCA_965546895.1 uncultured bacterium | reverse complement strand
ATTTTCCCGGGCGGTATGAGAGGAGGCTCCGATTTTCCTGGTAAAGTTCCTGTTCTGTGGGGGTCATATTTGGGTAGTTGCGTTTCTGAATTAGCAGACGGGCGAGTTCTGCGATAATTGCAACCGCGAGGAGGCTAACAAAATACAAGGAATATCCCTTTTTCCAAAGGCCCGAAATGCCGGCAAAGACTAAAACAAGAAAACCAGAGTCGAATAGGAGCGTCAGGATTACCTTTGTATTTGGCAAGGGTTGGTAGGCCAGGGGGGAACAATTTTCCAGATAAATCTCTTTTTCCGTTGGGGACATCTTTCTATAGTTGTTTCTCTGGATGAGCAGACGAATCAGCTGTGCAACAATCGCAACGGCTATTATCCCCAGATCGAAATATCGATAGACATCTCCTCTAATTAAATTGACAAGATTCAACATGATGAAAATAAGAACGAAATAATCGAAAAATGTGAATTGTTGCCTGTCTTTCAGTTTTCTGCCCATAAATTCTTCCTTACTATGTGTTAAGCGTTTGTTACCGAATCGCCAGATTCAGTATACACTGTATCGCCCGCACGGCAAAGAGTCGGAGACAGAACAATCAGAAGATTGGTTTTGCCTTTTCCTTTTCTTTACTTGCACATGCACTTTCACTGCCGCGAAGCGGCCTCCCCTTACTCATTTTTTGCTGCGGACAATGTGAAACCGGACAGAGCTGCGGTTGCCGATTTCATCAATGACAGAAAGGGTGTGCCATCCGGGATTGGTGAGGATGGCTTTCTCGTGATTTTCCCGGGTCTGACCCAGGTAGTGGTCGTCAAGGTACCAGAACACGGTGACGTTTGCCTGCCGATGGGACACCCGGCAGAGGATTCTTTGGTATTCGCCGCCGAAATCACGGGGGAGGAATATCCGGGTGTTGATTCCGGGATAGGTTATGGAAAGGGGATTGATGCTTTCCTGACTGGGGCATTTGGGATTATGGGGTGGTACCCGATTAATTTCAATTCCCCTCTTCCGGAGAAGCTGGATGACTTCGGGGGGGTAGATGAGCCGTTTAACCTGTTTGTGGTTTCCCGGCTCCCAGCACAGCGAGCAGACGGACTGTTTTTCGTCTTTCGTCACGGTGACTGTACGGTGCCACGGACAGATTTTGTAAAAGTGACTGTCCCGCGGTGCGTCCACCTGGATGGTTTGCGGACAATCAGGACCGGCTGCGTAGCCGGTTTCTCTGCAGACAGCGACCTTTTTCAGACCGTGTACCGGGCGGGGAAACCATGCCGGGGCGTTTCCCTTTGGCAGGGTGTTGAAGATGTTAAAAAGAAGCGGCCCGGCGGTCATGGCGCCGCCAATTTCCGGGTTACCTGTGCCATCGAAGTTGCCGATCCAGACAGCGACGGTCCATTTGGGACTGACCCCAACAGCCCAGGCATCCCGCTGGCCATAACTGGTGCCGGTTTTCCACGCAATGGGCCACTGGTTTTGAAAGAGTTCCCAGTAATATTCCGCTCCAGGCCGCTTGAGATCCTTTAAAATGTTCAGGGTCAGCCAGCAGGCACCGGGGCTGATGAGGTGTTCCTCCGGACGCGATTGATGCTGTCCGTGGTCTTTTAGAACAGTTAATGGCGAAAACACGCCGCCACGGCCCAGTCCCCGGTAGAGCCGGGCAAGGTCAATGAGCTTTGCTTCCGCGCCACCCAGCACCAGGGGAAGACCGTAGGCACCGGGGGGGCGGAAGAGCGTTGTCATGCCGCCCTGTTTCAAAAAGGCATAGAAATCCCGGACACCGAACGCATTCAGTAAACGGACAGCGGGGATGTTGAGAGATTGGGTGAGGGCTTCTCTCGCAGTGACCAGACCGGAGTATGAGTGGTCTGCATTTGCGGGAGTGAAGGAACCATAGTGGCTTGGGATGTCCAACATGATTGTTTCCGGGAGAATGAGGCCCTGATCCATAGAAAGTGCATAGAGAAAGGGTTTGAGAATGGAGCCGGTGGAACGGGGAGCCTGAACGCCGTCCACCTGTCCCGCTGCTTTTTTGTCGAAGAAGTCCTGGGAACCGACGTAGGCGCAAATCTTTCCGGTTCTTGTTTCTACTACAAGGACAGCGCCGTTTCGAATTCCCTTGTTTTTCAAATAATTCAAGTAGTTACGGGTGATGGTGTCGGTGCTGTGCTGAATGTCCGGGTCAATGGTTGTTTGGATGGTATGGCCGGGGAATCGGGCCTGAAGGCTCCGACCCAGATGTGGTGCCACGACAGGGAAGGGGTGGCTTTCAGCCGGGAGAGGTTCTGCCAGGGAATCTCTCAGGGTAGCGGCATCAATGATTTTCCGCTTGAACAGCTTTTGAAGGAGCCGGTCTCTTTTTTCTTTCAGGAGTTTGTGTCCGTTTCTCGGGGAAATGAGTCCCGGGGCGTTGGGGAGAACGGCCAGGGTGGCGGCCTGACTCCATGTCAGTTTTTCCGGTGTTTTTCCGAATGTCTTCCATGCGGCGGCGCGGATTCCGATGATATTTCCGCCAAATGGGGCGTGATCTAAGTACATGCGGAGGATTTCTTTTTTCCTGTACCGCCATTCGATCTTCATTGCCTGCAGCATTTCAAGCAGTTTGTTGCGCATGGTTCGTGGCTTTGGCCGGGATATTCTGGCCAGCTGCATAGTCAGTGTGGATGCGCCGCTGACAATTTTCCCTGCCGATATATCCTGCCAGGCGGCCCGGATCACTGAAAAGGGATTGATCCCGGGATGCTGGTAGAACCATCTGTCCTCCGCTGTCAGCAATGCCTGTTCCAGTTTTTTCGGTACCGGCATGTCGGGTTCAGGGGGTAGCAGCCATTGCTGGTCCGGGTTGAGGAATGCCCGCATAATCCGGCCGTTTCGATCTGTGACAACGGTGCTGTATCGGGCCGGGAAGAGTGAATCCGGTACCGGTGTCAGTATGATGGACAGCAGAAAGACTGCAAACATTATCGCTGCAACGACAACAGAACGGCGATAACGGATTTTTTTGAAGCGGTCTAAACGTTCAAACAGCTTCACCGCAAAACTCAATTTCCACTGGGCCGGGTGACTATCACAAGACGACCGGGAATCACGGAACGCAGCGTCTTATCGTACATGGCCTGGCTGACCGTTGGTGGAAGGGTAAATTTCCCTGAGCTTACGGCATTCAATTTGACAAGGAAGTCCAGTTTGCCATAGCCGGGGAGGTCAAAAAACCAGCGAATCCGGTCATCACGGATATCGGTGTATTTTGTACGGCCAAGGGTCCATTTGCTGGACCACGGCGGCATGGATTCTCCTGAGAGACGGGTATTTTCAATTTCCCAGCCGGTTGGCAGCATCTGTTCCAGCACCGTTTCGTCAATGGAAAATGTTCCGTTTTTCCGTCGAATTGTAAAATGAGCCCAGAAAATTGTGCCCTGACGAATGGAGCCGGGATCAATGGGCATTCCGTTTTCGTTGAGAAATTCCACTTTCAGGGACATGCCCTCCGCCATCGGATTGACTGAGGTCACAGGAGAGATGGGGATGCCGTTCCATTCCATGACTGCGTATACCTGTTTCAGCTGAACAGAGTCCGCAACATGTACGGTGATGGTTTTCCCGAAGTCCCGGCTCAACTGAAAGCTGGTGCTGAGAGATGTGGTGTCAAAAGATCTGCTCGTGCCGTCCGGAAAGGTCACGTTGCCGGTCAATCTATCCGGTTTACCGTTCTTGTTGCCGGTTGCTTCCACGTACTTACCCAGTGCGAGAAGAGCATAGCCCGCTGACTGGGTGGACAGCCAGCCTTTGGAAGACAGTTGTCTCGCAATGATGGTGTATTTCTTGTCTGCAACCGACCAGTTCTGGAAATAGGTAGCGAGTTCAAGCAAAATTGCCTGATCCCGGAGCGTAGACCCGAAGGTACCCCCTGTTTCCACGTAAGCGGGCACATTCGTGCCGGTTTTCTTCAGAATATCGGTTGCTGCATCCGGCATGCCGGAGAGTTTGTAGGCTGCGGCCAGCAACCATTTCTGGGTGTCAGAGAGATTGTCCAGCGCGTTTTCGCGGATCAGGTTCATAGATCCCCGGTCGCCCTCTTTTGCCAGAGCCAGCAGGTATAGCCGGTATACCCTGGTTGTGATATGGTCCAGCGTTGATTTTGCCCGGGCTTTTTCAAACTGAATCCAGTTTCTCAGCATGTCATCCGGAACATTGTAGCCTTTTCTCTTCGCTTCCAGCAGAAAGTGTCCGGCGTAGTTGGTTCCCCATGGACTTACAGAATTGCTGCCCGGCCAGTAGCTCATGCCGCCGGAGGGCAGCTGAAATTTTCGAAGGCGTAAAATGGCCGCGTTGATTATTTTGTCTGTGTTCTCCTCCTGTTCAGGTGTCAGTTGCGCAAGGGTTTTCAGGTAGAGCTGTGGAAAGGCAGCCGAGGTAGTTTGTTCCACACAGCCGTAGGGATAGTGGATCAGCCAGCTCAGACGGTGTCCAATATTCAGTTCGGCCCGTTTTCGAATGACGATACGGGCGTGGTTTGAGCCAGGCATTCCTTTGTCCGGAATCTTTATTGTAACCGTATTCCCCGGTTTTACCGGTGTGGTCCGCCATTCGTAGAGGCGCGGCGAAATTGCCACGGATTGAAGCTCTGCTTTGTGGACCGCTTCATTCCCGGCTGATTTTGCAGTAATAGTGACGTCAAGATTCCCCAGTTTTTGAGGAATTTGAAGCTCAAAGAGAACATCCTGCTCTCCGGATTCAGTGAATGTCAGGGTTTGCTTTGATTTTCCCGTTATTGAGGCTGCGCCATTTACGGAAATGCTGACACTAACGGGCCCGATTCCCTTTTTCATGCCAAACACAGTAACGGGAACCTCGATGCGGTCGCCGGGGTGCACAACCCTGGGCAGGGTGGGCAGTACCATGAGTTCCTTTCGTACCGGAACGGATTTGTCAGTGCTGGCAT
>CBEUWV010000167.1:0-4960 GCA_965546895.1 uncultured bacterium | reverse complement strand
AATGTTCAGCGTAAGCTGAATCAATTTCTGATGCATGGAAGCTGTCTGTGGGTCTTGATGAGAAAGGAAGCTGCCCGTAACATGTTCAAGGTCGCCGGCATTCAGTGAATCCATGGTCCCAATTAAGCTGGATAGACTTTTTTCTCTTCTTTGGCGATTCAACGAAAAAGCGAGCGGGAAAGACAGAAACACTGTGCCCAGTGCGATAAAGCGGAGCCATTGAGAGTCAGTGGGGAGGAGGAGAAGAAAGAAAAACAAAATACCCCAGACAGCTACCAGAATGTATGCTGGATATTGATGAAATTGGCTGTTTGCGATCGTTGCCTTTTTCTCTTTCTTCACTCCTTAAACTCCCCCGATTTTTCATAGGATGAGCATCTGTTTGCTCATCCCTGGTTTTCATACAATATATCCGTACTTTCGTGCCGCCTCTGTCAGCTCTTCTCTGAAATTCGGATGGGCAATGTCGATCATTGCCTTTACCCGTTCTTTCAGGGTTTTGCCGAAGAGATATGCCACCCCATACTCGGTTACCACGTAATGAATGTCCGCCCGGGTGGTGACGACTCCCGCTCCCTGTCTGAGCTTGGAGACAATGCGGGTAATCTCTCCTTTTTTTGCGGTGGAGGGCAATGCAATAATTGGTTTGCCGCCTTTGGAGCGGGCCGCCCCCCTTATAAAATCAACTTGCCCGCCGAAGCCACTGTAGATTTCAAGTCCAACGGAATCAGAACAGATCTGGCCGGTGAAATCAACTTCAATAGCTGAATTGATGGCAATCATCTTCTCGTTCTGTGCAATAACAAAGGGGTCATTGGTGTGGTCACAGGGATGAAATTCAAACAAAGGGTTGTTGTTGATGAAATCAAAAAGTTTCTTCGTACCCAGGGCAAAGGCAGCGATTGATTTTCCTTTATGCAGTGTTTTTTGTTCATTGGTGATAATACCTGCTTCCACCAGACCCAGCAAGCCGTCAGAGAACATTTCGGTGTGGATCCCCAAGTCTTTTTTGTCCGTCAGATGGTGGAGAACCGCATCGGGAATGGCCCCGATACCCATCTGCAGTGTGGAGCCGTCTTCAATCAGGTCAGCACAGAATTGCCCGATTTTTTCGTGGACATCTGTCATCTTTTCGTTGCGGTATTCCGGCAGCGGTGTATTCACTTCCACAAGATGGTGGATTTTATTCAGATGGATAAAACTGTCTCCAAGGGAGCGGGGTTGATTGGGATTCACTTCAGCTACAATAGTGCCTGCGACCTCGCATGCGGCCTTGGTGATGTCAACGCCGGCGCCGAAAGTGCAAAAGCCATACTCATCCGGTGGAGAAACAGAAATCAATGCCACATCAATGTCACATTCTCCGGAGCGGAATAATTTTGGTATTTCTCCGAGAAAAATTGGCACATACTGAGCGTTGCCCGATCGGACTGCTTTACGCACATTGGCACCTACAAAGAGGGCCCGGTGATGAAAGGAGTCTTTGTATTTCTCATACGCGTAATCTGCGTTGCCAAAGGTAAGAATATGTGTAACTTCTACGTCCTGGAGCTCATCGGAACGGGCTGTCATTGCCTGGACCAGCGTATTGGGCGTGCAGGCACCGGGATGAATATACACCCGGTTTCCTGATTTAATGCACTGGACTGCCTCGGCCGCACTTACGAGTTTCGCTTTATATTCTTCAAGCCATACCATGATGTTGCCTCCAGCCCTTTACAGTAGAGAATCGATGTCTTTGGTCTTCAGGCCAAACATCTTTTCAATAACCGGGTGAATCGGGATGCCCCGGTAAATATACAATCCTTTCCGTAAAGCAGGATTTGCCTTCAATGCTTCTTCAATTCCGACATCCGCCAGTTGCTGCACATAGGGATAGAGTACATTATTCAACGCCAGAGTACCGGTGCGCCCCACGCAGGATGGAATGTTGGGAATGCAGAAATGCATAATCCCATCCACAGTATAAACCGGCGACTTGGGAGTTGTGGGGCGGGATGTTTCGAAGCATCCGCCCTGATCAATTGACATGTCGATAATCAACGAACCCTTCTTCATGACCTTCAGCATCGCCTTGCTGACAATGTGAGGAGACTTCTCCCCCTTGATCAGAATCGCGCCGATCACCACATCTGCGAGGGCGAGAGCTTCTTCAATACTTTTTCGTGTGGCAATTGCTGTGATGGCATCTTTCTTGAAAAGGCGTTCAATTTCCCTGAGTTTTTGTACATCTTTGTCCAGAACAATAACCTGGGCTCCAGCTCCCAGTCCGGCCATACAAGCATTTCGTCCCACAGTCCCGGCTCCAAGAATCACAATGACTGCGGGCGGAATTCCCGGGATACCACCCAGAACGATTCCTTTTCCACCGCGGGGGATTTTCATAAACTCACTTGCCACCTGCACGCTCATCTGTCCGGCGATTTCACTGGTAGGGTAGAGAACCGGAAGATCCCCGTCCTCATCTTCAATCAACTCATACCCGATTACGGTTGCTTTTTGTTCAACCAGCCTGGTCACGGTTTTCGGATCGCTGACTGCCAGATGATGAAAGCCCATCAGAATTTGTTCCTCTCGGATCATGTCCAGTTCGTTCGGCATCAGTTTGTCCGATTTTACAATCACATCGCTCCGTCCGAAAACCTCTTCATGTGAATAAAGAATTTTCGCTCCGGCAGCCTCGAATTTTTCATCGAAAAAATGGGTCGACTTGCCGGCGTTTTTTTCGACGAAAACCGAATGACCTGCCTCCACCAGCAGCTCTACGCTCTGAGGCGTCAGCGCCAGTCGGTTATCACCGCTCATTTCAACAGGGATTCCAAGATTCATTGTTCCCTCCAAACTACGGAATAAATAATAGTGTCGGGTCACTTGTCAGTTAAAAAGCCCCATCGCACTTTCAAAAATGAAAAAGAGTTTCCGAGGAAAAAATAATTTCTATTTCGTCCCCGGGCCTGATTCAAACCAAACATGTGACATACAACCCGCCATCGGATATAAGCATTATAGACCACAACCCTTTTTTTGAAAAAAAAACTTGACGTAAAGCCTGTTTAGGATAATAATAATGAATGAATGGTCATTCATTATTGGCAAAGGAGGACGAAAATGGAAAAGAGATATTTGAAAGGTGGCGAATTCATGATTGCCCCGATGGAAGAATCAAAGATTTTTCTTCGGGAAGAACTTCCAGCGGAAGTGCTGGAAATCGGGGCCACTGCCAACCGGTTTATGCGGGAAAAAGTCGTTCCCAATATCAAGGAAATTGACGGACATAACTTTGACCTTCTGGTCAGCCTTCTGAAAGAAGCCGGGGAATTGGGGCTCTTTTCCATTGACGTTCCGGAAGAATACGATGGTCTGGGCATGGACAAGAAAACATCAATGTATGTGGCTGAGCAGATGGGACTGGAAGCCAGCTTCCTTACGGCCTTTGCCGCGCATACCGGGATTGGCATTCTGCCGCTGGTATATTTTGGGACAAAGGAGCAGAAAGAGAAATACCTGACCAAGCTGGCCTACGGTGAAATGATTGGCGCATACTGCCTTACGGAACCCGGTGCCGGTACTGACGCAATGAACGTGAAAACAAAAGCAGTTCTTTCCGAAGACGGGAAATATTACACCCTCAACGGTACCAAGGCGTGGATCACCAACGCCGGTTTTGCTGACATGTTTACTGTATTCGCAAAAGTAGATGGAGAACATTTCTCTGCCTTTCTGGTGGAAAAGGGAACCCCGGGCCTCACGCTGGGTGAAGAAGAAGACAAAATGGGGATCCGCGGTTCTTCCACTCGCCAGGTGATCTTCGAAGACGTCAAGGTTCCGGTGGAAAATCTTCTCGGTGAAATTGGAAAAGGGCACAAAATTGCCTTTGGTATTCTCAACATTGGCCGTTACAAACTGGGTACTGTCTGCATGGGCGCTTCTAAAGAAATCATCGGTCAGGCAACCAAATACGCCAATGAACGGCATCAATTCGGTCTCCCCATTTCCAAGTTCGGCATGATTCGAGAGAAGATTGCAAAAATGGCCTACAAGACCTATGCGATTGAAAGTGCCATTTACCGGACTGCCGGCCTCATCGACAACGAAATTGAAGGCCTGGCTCACGAAGACCCAAAAGTACTGGACGCAATCGGCGAATTTGCCATTGAAGCGTCCATTACAAAAATTATGGGTTCTGAAGTGTTATCTTTTGTGGTGGACGAAGGACTCCAGATGTACGGTGGTTATGGATATTCTGAAGAATATCCCATGGCGAAGGCCTATCGCGACTCCAAGATCAACCGCATATTTGAAGGTACCAATGAAATCAACCGGGTGTTGATCCCGGCCATGCTGGCGAGAAAGGCCCTGAAAAAGGAACTGCCCCTTCTTGACTTCGAAAGTGTCATCGTTGACGAAATCAAGAGCCCGATGAAACAACCGCGCCCGGCGAAGGGAATTTTGGGCAATGAAGTTCGCTACATTGAGCTTTCAAAGCGTGTTGCCATGTTCCTTGCAGGCGTGGGGATGAAGATTTTCGGTGACAAAATCCGGAAAGAAGAAGAACTCCTTGGTGTTCTGGCAGATCTCAGCATCGGCATCTATGCCGCTGAATCCGCAATTCTCCGCACCCGGAAGCTTGCGGAGATGAACGGAGAAGACAAGGTTAAACTCCAGGCCATCGCCACTCAGCTTTACGTTAACGAATTTCTGGGCAGTATTCCCATGCTGGCTAAGAAAGCACTGAATTACATGCTGGAAGGTCCAAAGTTGAAAGAATCGGCCCTTGGCGTCAAGACCTTCATGCCTTCCTATGACATCAACGAAGTGGCGCTTCAGCAGGAACTGGCCAAAGCGATTATCGAAACGGAAAAGTATCCGTTCTAAGTTGTTTCCCTAAGTCCATAGGGACTTTTTCTCCTCCTCTATTACGGCCCGCCGAAAGGCGGGTCCTTTTTTTCTGGAAGCGACA
>CBEUWV010000166.1:0-4965 GCA_965546895.1 uncultured bacterium | reverse complement strand
AAAGAGGATAGACACCGATTAACAGGTTTTCGTGAAAATTCCAGTTTCCTTTTCTTTTTCCGGTCAGAACACGGAACACAGGCGCCGGAGGCGTACAGAACACTTCCCTTTATTTTTCAGGTAAATGAGCCAGCTCCCGATACTTCATATATACCTTCGGATCATCCATCGGGGCTTTAACAACGGAGACTGCGGCGATATTTCCATGAATTTTCTTGAATACCGGGTAATAGCGTTCTGTCTGATAGGGTTTCAAATCTCCCAGAGGCAGGTAGAGCAGGTCTTCACCGAGGAGACTGTTATCTGCCGCGTACTGGCGGACCCGGAGTGTCAGCACGCTGAGTCCGGCTTCAGCGTTGCGGTTTTCCACTGAAATTTCCATGTTGACGGCGATGGGTTTGCCCGTGTCGTCGGATTTAACATTGAACCCCAGCAGTTCAACTTTATAGCCGGATCGGTAGTTAATCGCTCTTTGTACCGGGCTCATGGAGCTGCATCCGCCCAGTCCGACAATGAGAATGGTCAATGCAAACAGTTTGCGAATCATGTTCCCTCCTGATCTAAAAAATCTGGAATCCATTTTGTATTGTACACTATTGACGCTTCCGGCGCTCTGTCGTATCTTATGGCTGAGTAAACTGAATGTATTTTTGTGGAGGTAATAATGTCAGCAAAGAAAAAAGAATTTAAATCCGAAGTCAGCCAACTGATGAATATTCTCGCCCATTCTCTCTACAAAGACAGAGAAATTTTTCTCCGTGAACTGGTGTCGAACAGCATTGACGCGTTGAACAAGGTCAGAATCCGGGAGCTATCGGATGAGCAGTTCAAGGACAGGGACGGGGAGTTGAAGATTGAAATTGAGGCCGACGAGAAAAACCGTATTCTGATTGTCAGGGATACGGGAATCGGTATGAACGAAGATGAGCTGGTGGAAAACATCGGAACAATTGCCCACTCCGGTTCAAAGGTGTTTCTTGAAAAACTGGGGGACAGTGATGACGCGAAAGAACTGATTGGCCAGTTCGGGGTTGGTTTCTATTCTGTGTTCATGGTGGCGGAGCATGTGACGGTGACCAGCAGGTCCGCCCGTCCGGAAGATAAAGCGGCCATGTGGATGTCAGATGGACGGGACAGTTTTGAAACCGAAACGATGGCAGAGGACCGGCCCAGAGGAACGGAAATCAAACTGAGAATCAGGAAAGATGCGGCAGACTTTCTGAAACCGGAACGATTGAAAGCGATAATCGGTCGATATTCGTCCTTTTCCCCGTTTCCTATCTCCGTGAATAAAGAAGGAGTCGAACAGGAAAAGCCGCTGTGGCAGGTACAGCCCTCTCAGGTAAAGGAGGAACAGTACAAGTCATTTTACCGGTATCTGTCTCACGGGGACGCTGAACCATTGACATGGGTTCATGTGAATTCTGATGCTCCGGTGGACCTGAAGGCAATGCTTTACGTACCATCCTTTTCAATGATGAAACTGGGCTTTGAGGATGAAGGCGGCGTCCGGCTCTACTGCAGAAAGGTACTGATTGAGGACAAAACGGAGGACCTGCTGCCCGGCTGGCTGCGGTTTCTGAGGGGTGTTGTGGATTCCGAGGATGTAGAGCTGAATGTAGCGAGGGAAACAATTCAGAATAATCCCGTAATTCAGAAGATTCGAAAGACACTGGTGTCCCGTGTGGTAAAACATTTTCGAAAGGTCTTGAAAAAGGACAGGGAAACCTTCGAAAAGGTTTTCGATGAATTCGGTGTTTACCTCAAGGAAGGCATTGTCCGGGAGGACCCGGAAAAGGACAAACTGGCAGGGTTGATGCTCTTTCATTGCAGTGATGAAGAGAAGCGGCTGACCTTCGATGAATATTTGAAGAAAACGCCGGAGAAGGACAAAATCTACTATCTCACCGGTGGGGAGCAGAAACTCCTGGAGAAGAGCCCCCATCTGGAGCTTTTTCGAAAGAAGGGAATTCCGGTACTGCTGCTTCCCGCCCCGGTAGATGAGTTTGTCGTGACCCATCTAAATAACTATAAGGACGCGGCACTGACATTAATTACACGGGAAGATGCGGTTGCGGATTCAAAAGAAGAAAACGCCGACAAGAAAGAGGACGATGCCTTTCTGGTGAAAATGAAACAGTTGCTGGAGGATCGGGTCGCGGATGTGCGCTATTCAGACAGGCTCGTGGACAGCGCGTATTGTGTGGTGTCACCCAAAGATGGAATGAGTAGCTCGATGGAGCAGATGATGCGGGCGATGAATCAGGAATTTCAGCCAGGTAAACGGATTCTGGAACTGAATCCGGAGCATGAGCTGGTCAAGGCGATTCGGGACATTGTTGTGTCGGGAAAGAAGGCAGAATTGTCAGAACTGATGGCTAATCAATTACTTGACAATGCGCTCCTGCTGGACAACCAGGCACCGGACGTGAATGAAATGGTGGGTCGAATCAACCAGTTGCTGGAAAATATGGCGAAGGAACCCGGTGATTGACCTTTTTGTTGTACAATAAGATGGCATGACATTTGCAGTAACATCAAGGTAGAAACAAATAAGGAGGCCTAAAATGAGAAAAAGAGTTTCGTTATTCTCAATGCTTCTGTTCATGGCTCTGCCGTTGATGGCCGGGCAGGCCAAAAAAATGAATCTTCAGGATTATGCAGCTGGCAGAATTCGCTTTGTTCAGGGTGAAGGTGCCACCTGTACTTTTAAGAATAAAACCTTTGCTCCACTGATGGATTACCTGGTGTTGCTGGGTGCCACCTTTAAGACCAACAACAGCCGCCTGGAACTGGTTACGTTGAATAAGAACCTGTACTGGTTCGACAATGGGACCGATTTCTATTTTGAATCGATAGATCCAAGGGGAGACACCACCCGGCTCTTTCTGGGTAAGGGCTCCTTTGTCGTGAAAACAAAACTGCCTTTTACGATGATTTCAGGGGCCGGGTCCGTTTACTTTCCCGGAAATGGAAAGTACATGGTTATGAAGAATGCCTTTGGAAAGGATAAAGTGTTTGTGACGACGGTAGAGGGCGACAGGCCGGTGGTTGTCAAAAAGTCAACTATTTTCAGCCGAATCAAGCTGAAGAAACAGGAAAACCGGGAATTGACCGCCTGGGTTAAAAATCGGGAAGACAACTGGAAAAGAACACTTACCCGGGCCAACGTTTTTTCCAACGTGGACAAAATGCCTCCCTACGTAGCCTTTACAGGGACAGATGGGAAACGGCACTGGAAAAAGGTCACGGATGTAACACCGATTTACAGAATGGACGGGATGCTCTCCGGCAATTGGCTGCTGTTTAATCCGGTCCTGCTCCGCGCAACAGGTCTCTGGACCCCCTATGCAATATACATGGATGATTTCGAGATTTCCCTTTTCTTTGCCACCCGTCAGTGGAATTCCGTACGGTGGGCATGGAGCGTACCGTCAGGGTGGCATGCGGAATACTACTGGGATCCTCTGGCAGGATTCGGTGCGGAATACCGGTATGCTCCATGGATGGGAGATAATGTTCTGGCAGATTTCTGGGTATGGGGTGATTACTGGCGGGGCTGGATCGGTGACGAATTTTATGACCAGGGAAGGTTCATGACCGAATATTCTGATCCCTATCAAACAAGATACGACCCTTCACGAGTGGTTCGCTCTTCCGCCATTGGGCGTGCCGAGCGAGGGGGATTCAGAGGCTATCTGGCAGACAACCGTGTTATTCGTTCACATAGATGGATTGCATCAAATGGGACTGAATCCGTACCCGGGTAGATCGTACCCTTCGTACAGAACGCCAGGCCAGAGGCCTCAATGTCAGCCATTCCCGCATTGTGAGAGCCAGGCAGATTGTTGAGCGGCGTCGGACCAGGGGAACGCGAATGGGCAACCGATCAATGGGCTCCAGCTACCGGGGTACCCCGCGTACATTTACAACTACGTCAAGGATGCCTTCCATTACGAGCGGTTCAGGAAATCCTGGTAGTGGTTCATTTTCAGGAAGAGTACGGACAGTTGTGCCTCGTCATTGATATATAAAAAAACTGTGCAATTCCGAGGGGCGGGGTTTCCCGCCCTTTTTTATTCTTCGGTTATTTTTAGAACACCGACATATTTCAGGTTTCGATACTTCTGCGCGTAATCAAGGCCGAAGCCAACGACGAATTCATCCGGAATATCAAAGCCGTTATAGGTTACCGGGACATCCACCAGACGTCTGGATACCTTATTCAACAGGGTGCAGACTTTGATTGTCCTTGGGTTTCTGGCACCCAGTACCTTTACAACTTCCCGGAGAGTGTACCCTGTGTCAATAATGTCTTCAACAATGATGACATTCTTACCGTTGATATCCTCATCCAGATCTTTAAGGAATCGGACTTCCCCTGATGATTCGGTATCATTCCCATAAGAGGTGACGCTCATGAAATCCATGTGGCAGGGGACGGTGATTTCCCGTGCGAGATCAGCGAGAAACACAACAGATCCCTTCAGCAGGCCCACAAGAATGACGGTTTCCCCAGCAAAGTCTTCACTGATTTGGTGGCCAAGTTCTTTAATTCGAATCCGGATCTTTTCTTCAGAAATGAGCTCTCTGTCAACTCCTTCAATCTGTATCATCTTCACACCCCTTTTTAAGCCCTCCCGCTTTTGTTGATGCGGGTGGTGGATAATTCATGGTATGGTTGTAGCATATCACGCTTTGTATGACCAATGGAATTCATTTTGGGAAAACGAACCCCAGGCATGTGTAGAAAAACACAACAAGTGATGTAAACAACAACAAAGAGCATAAATACCTGATATAAAAATATATAGCAGTGCAACTAATCTGTAATGTAGAAAAATACATCATCCGGGAATATGTGGGTTATCGTTCTAAAAATTGCTAAAAGATACAAAAAAAAGGAGAACATAAAGTTGGCACAGGCGTTGCATTATGTATGGGTGTCGGGCAAAGGCCCGGGAT
>CBEUWV010000165.1:0-4976 GCA_965546895.1 uncultured bacterium | reverse complement strand
AACGCTTCAAAACAGACCCCAAAGTAGAAAAAATCCTCCGGGAAGCAAAAGAACTGCTGAACCATACCGGGGAGAAACAATAGGATGAATTATGCTGCGTTCAGTGGCATGTGCAGCGCCACTCTTTTTGTTTTCACTATCCACTGCTTAGGCGTCAACCAGCCAAGAAGTCAAACTTCTTTTCTGGACAAATCACGAATTACAAGTCACAAGTCACGCTCCTCGCTGCGCGAGGAGAGCGGCCCCGATGGCGCCGGTGAGCTGGGCGTTGTCAGGGACGATGACCGGTTGATTCAGGAGTTTTTCCAGGGCGCGGACGACACCGATATTCCGGGAAACGCCACCGGTCATGACCACATCCGGAACAATACCGACCCGGTTGGCCATTGCCACGGTACGGGCGGCAATGGAAGCATGGATGCCGGCGATAATGTTTTCCCGGTTTTCTCCCTTTGCTACCAGCGAGATGACCTCCGATTCAGCGAATACGGTACAGGTTGAGCTGATGGCGGCAGGGGTTTTCCCTTTTAGCGAGAGCGGACCGAACCCGTCTAAGTCAGTTTCCAGTGCCCGGGCCATCACCTCAAGAAAGCGGCCGGTGCCGGCGGCACATTTGTCGTTCATAACGAAATTGAGTACGGTGCCGGTTGGTCCCAGAAGAATGACCTTGCTGTCCTGACCGCCGATGTCAATGACGGTACGGGCACCGGGAACGGCAAAGTGAGCGCCGGTGCCGTGGCAGATGATTTCCGACATGGTTTTGTCCGCGAAGTCCACGCTGTTTCGGCCGTAGCCGGTGGCAACAATAGCGGTCAGCTCTTCCCGTTTCAATGCGGCCTGTTCCAGCAGATTTTGAAGGACTGTTTCGCCTGCGGATTTCGCGTTGTAACCGGTAAATTGGATGATGGAAGCCTGGATGCAGTTTTCTTCCATTAGGACGCCTTTTGCTGTGACAGAGCCGATGTCAATGCCGCAGGTTTTCATTTCTGTCCCACCATTTCCATAAAGGCGTCGATCCGGGTTTCCACCTGGCCTTCACTGAATTTTCGCGCGTCCACCATGTCGGATTCCAGTATCAGCACGGGAAGTGCCCGTTCCCGCTGAACGATTTTCTGGATATCGTACTGACCGAAAGAGTAGGGTTTGCAGCTTCGGTTGGAGTGCATGACAAGGCCGTCCACTTCGTATTTATCAATCATTTGAAGCACTTTTTCCGCCATCTGGTCCACACCGATGTTCAGGTAGATCCGGGTGTACGCCTCTCCCATGGAACCCAGGAAGTTGTTTTCGTCAATAAAGTCCACAGTCCCGCACCAGGCAGACGTGTAGGTATCGGCTACCAGCGCTGCATTTCTTGCTGCAAAGTTTTGGGACAGCCAGCGCATCCGGTGCCAGATGGGGAGATTGTCCCAGAGAAAGCGGTATTTTTCGTTTTCTACCATGCCAACGCCATTTTCCACCCGCTGGTTCAGTTCGTTCAGCAAAAACCGGTAGTAGCGAAGTACGGTTCGGCTACCCCGGAGGGTGACGATGAGTGCCAGGTGGAAAAAGGCATCAAACGCGGTAAACGGAGCGGGTTTTGCTGTGGCGGTGTCCAGAACCTGCTGCCAGAGCCGCATGGCTTCCACCGAGCGCTTCCCCACGACTCTCATTTTGTCGTGAGGGAATTTTCTCTTCATCACCGTTTCCAGAAAACGGATGTAGTCTTTTACCTGCCGGTCCACATAGGTTTTTGCTTCTTTCGTAAATTCGGTGTGAACGAAGGGAGTATCAAAAACAAACAATGGCACGTTGAATTTTCGGGCCTGGATTTCATACCATTTCAAAACGGTTCCGCAGATGTTGTTGCAGCAGATCAGCATGTCTGGTTTCGGCAGGCCGCCGATGGGACCGCCCCCGGCGATTGAGCAGCCGATGTCTGCCCGGGCGTAAGAGCAGAGGTCGCCGGAGTAGCCCATGCCCTCCGCCACCTCGCAGAGTTCTACCCCGGTGTGGGAAACCCCGATCATGGCCCCGTGGTTTTCCGGGTACACCGGGATGATGCCCATGGCAATAAGCGGTTCCACCGGCCCCCCACTGGTTATCCAGGCAACTTTTTTCCCAAGATAACGGGCATATTTTGCTTTCAGGTAGTAGTTGCGCATAATTTTCTTCATTTTCGGGACAGATTCCATGTATGCGGAGGTTTTTTTCAGGTCTTTTTTGTTAGTCATGACAATGATCTTCCTTGGTTCAGAATTTGAAGGAAGGTTTCCACTCGTGTCCGGGTGGGGCCGTCCACCGGTTTTCCGGTTTCCACTTCGAGGAAAAGAGTGGGAATCCCGGCCGATTCCAACGCGGATTTAAGGTCTGGATAGTCAAAACCGTGGGGGTCGCAGAATTTCAGGAAAAGGAAAATTACCCCGTCGATTTTCTTTTTTGCGGTCAGTTGCAGCAGACCTTCAGTTCGACGGGTAATTCCGCTGTGTTTTGCCGGGCAGATGGGACGTTCGATGAACCGGTCCGCGATGGCGTCCACCGGGGCTGAATCTTCCGAAACCGGGGAGTCAAAGTAGCGGCTTCCGGTGCACAAGTCGTCCCAGACCACCGCGCCTCCCTGTTCTTCCACAATGTCATGAATGTCCGGATGAAGGCAGACACCGCCGGAGAGCAGAATTCGTTTTGTCGAGGACTGTTCGCCAGGCTGCGGAATTTTCCGTAGGGCAGTTGCCAGGTTTTCCAACAGCCCGGCCGCTTCATGCCGGTCCATTATCATGCAGGCCCGGACCGCGTGGTTCAGGTCGCTTCCGGAAATGAGTTCCGGTGTCTCAGCTCGGATTTCGTAGAGACTGGCAAGTGCGAACCGGATTCGATTCGTCAGGGAAATGGCTTGCGAAAGGGCATTTTCCGTGATCTCCACTTCGAGAGTCTTTTCCAGTTCAGATCGGAAGCGCTCAATAACCGCTTTCAGATAATCTCTTGCTGCTTCGGTTTTCAGTTGGACGGGGAAAAGCAGGTCCAGATGAACCGCAGTCTTGATGTTGAGACGCCAGATGTCGGACAGTCGCTGCATGGTATCGCAACTGTGCGGGAAAACCATCAGATCCAGAAAATCCAGCTCCCCGGACAATGCGTCCTCAAAGACGGACCTGACCAGTGAACAGCCATAGGCCTGAATATGGGAATCTGCTTTCAAAATAGAGGCAGATTCCCCGAAAAGCCGTATGGGGTGAGCGCCGGCAGCCAGTACCATTTCTTCAGGAAAATAGGTGCAGGTGTGGCCGACAACGGGGCAGTTTTTGCTTTCTTTCAATTTGCGTGCGTATCCGAAGGGGTTGGCGACGGTGGCCCGGAATTGCCGGATGATTTCCTCCGGTTTCACTGATCACCTTCCGGGCCGGTATATTTGCCAGCGGCTTTCAGTCTGGCGATTTCTTCATCCACCAATACCCGGAAGGCAACTTTCCCGACTGCTGTTTTGGGCAGTTCATCCCGAAAGGCGATTTCACGGGGGCAACTCCACTTAATCAGGTTTTCCCGGCAGTGTCGAATCAATTCATCTGCCAGTTTTGCACTTGCTGTTTCCGGTTTTTCGAGAACGACAATGGCTTTGACGCGCTCAATCTGTTCCGGATCCGGTATCCCGATTACGCAAGCCTCCGCCACGGCCGGATGCTGATGCAATATCGCCTCCACCTGGGAGGGGTAGACGTTCATTCCCGATGATTTGATCAGTCGTTTGAGTCTTTGTTTAAAGAAGAAGAAACCGTCCTCATCCATTGTTCCAATATCTCCTGTGTGAAGCCAGATCTGTCCATCTTCATGCTCTTTCAATACAGCAGCCGTTTCCTCCGGATTATCGAGATAGCCCAGCATGACCGCCGGGCCGGAAAGACAGATTTCCCCTTCCTCTCCAACCGGCACGGACTTTGTTGTTCCGATTTTGACAATTTTCGCGTCCATATCCGGAAAGGGAATTCCAATGCTGCCTTCCCGGTATTCGGAAAGGGGCATTGCCATGATGGCGGTTACCGCTTCGGTGAGACCATAGCCCTCCTGAAGTTCTGCACTACCACCCCCTGCCTTCACAACGGCATCAAAACGCTCTTTCACCGGCCGGGGCAGGGTATCCGCACCGGAAAACACAGCCTTCAAGCAGGACAGGTCTGTTTTCCGGAAAACCGGATTTCGGCTCAAAGCTTCAAACAGGGTGGGGACTCCCACCAGGAAATTCGGGCGCTTTTTTTTCACCAGTTTCGCCACATCCTCCGGGGTAAATTTGGGAACCAGAATGGATTTTGCTCCGCCCATAAAGGCGGCATTGATACAGACTCCCAAACCGAATCCGTGGAAGATGGGCAAAATGGCCAGAATAACGCCGTCAGCGTCCATCTTTCCCCACTTTGCCACCATCATGCCTTCGCTTACCAGGTTATAGTTGGAAAGCATGATTCCTTTTGGCGATCCGGTGGTGCCCCCGGAATAGAGAATTGCGGCAAGGTCATCGGCTTTTACGATAGCTTTTTCAGTTTTGCTGTGTTTTTTTGCCATGGCCTCATGCCACCAGACAATGTCCGCGTTATCCGGTACTTTCTTGATTTTTCTCCCGACTGTAACTTTGAACCCTATCCGTGTTAAAGTCGGCATCTCATCTGAAATCCGAGTCAAAATGAGGGTTTCAAGTCCAGTTCCTTCTCTTGCTTCCTCAAAAACCGGGTAAAACGCATCCAGTGTCAATGCAAATCGGCTCTTGCTCATGGTGAGGTAGTCATGCACTTCTTTCGCAGGGGAGAGGGGATGAATCATGGAAGCAACGCCGCCCAGCTTATTGGCTGCGTATACTGCGGCTACCCCCTGGGGAGACGTTGGCATGGAAATGGTGATGCGGTCCCCGGCACCGAATCCCAGACCGTTCAGCATATCGGCTGCTTTGTCAATATACTGCCCCAACTGCCGGTAGGTCATTGTAGTACCAAAAAAATCCGTTGCCACAGCCT
>CBEUWV010000164.1:0-4982 GCA_965546895.1 uncultured bacterium | reverse complement strand
TTCCAGTAAGGGATTTCATTACTGAAAGTACCGAGAAAAAAAGGACTACATGAAAAAAAACATCTTGACAGGGGCCATGAAAAGGATGTATAAAGTTTGTGTAACTACGTTTTCAGAAAAGTTTCCACTTTAGCGCAGAAACTTTGCTAATTATTAAATTTAAAGGGAGGTGGAAAAAGAACAGAACGAATCAGTTTTTGATTGCAGCTTATGTAATGTGATGTTTTGAGGATTTAGGGGTATTAAGGAGGCTAAAATATGAAGAGATTGTTTCTGGTCGCTTGTGGGTTACTGCTCACCGTGAGCATGTTTGCCCAGACCACAAAAGGTGAAATCAACGGTACAGTATTTGATGAATCCGGCACAGCTCTGCCGGGTGTTACGGTTGTTGTCAGCAGTGCCAAACTGCAGGGAACCCGTACAACTGTTACCAACGCGAAAGGTTTTTATCGTTTTCCGTTGCTGCCGCTTGGGTACTATACAGCAACCTATTCGATTCCGGGTTTCACAACCTATACAAAAAAGGGTATTGGCGTTAAGGTCGGTGAAAAAACAAAAGTGCCAATCACTTTGAAAGCAGCGAAGCTCAGTGAATCCATTGTGGTTACCGCTGAAGCCCCGCTGGTGGACGCTTCCACAACCGATTCATCTGTGGAAATGGGTGCAAAGCACCTTGACTCAATCCCGACTCTTTCCCGTTCGGTGGAAGATGTAGCAAAGTTTGTTCCCGGCGTTACCGGTGTCCGTATGGATTCCGTGACCGGCGGAGAGGGCGGTATCCCCAATATCCGTGGTGCAGGTCAGGAAGGAAACCAGTACATGGTGGATGGTACCTCTGTCCGTTCTTCCATGGGTTTTGACAACAATGTTGCCCAGAACTTTGACTCCATCGACTCTCTGCAGGTTATCAGCGACCCGTTTTCACCTGAATTCGGTAAGACCATGGGTGGTGCTATCAACGCAGTCACCAAGTCCGGTGGTAACGAATTCCACGGCGAAGCCGGTTTCCAGTACCGGAACTCCAGCCTTGAGGCGACTCGTCAGCATGTACAGAACGACAGCTCTGTGACGGGTTTTTCCCGGAACAAGCAGTGGTACAACGTCGGCGGCTACATTATTAAAGACAAATTGTGGTTTTTTGTGTCCTACAACTATACTAAATCCACAAACGATTCAGCCGGCGCTGATCCCCGGATCATCCATGCGGAAGATCTGGTGAACATGGATGGAACGCCCTTTGGCAGTGACTATACTGTGTACAATTTCCCGGATGGAACGTCCGAAACCACTCTGGAAAAGTACTTCTACAAGTTTACCTACAATATTACGGAAAATATGAACGTTGCTTTTTCCGGATTGGACATTGAGTCTACCACCGATAATAAAACTGGTGTAGTAGACCTGTATGGCCATGCTACTAACCATGCATATCGGTACAAAATCAACTTCAACTGGATTGTCGGGGATTGGGGTTCACTGGAAGCCCGGTATGGAACCCAGCATCAAAACTTTACCAACGGTGGCCTGACCGATACAAACGTTGCCATGCGCAACAATACCACCATTGCATGGACGTATGCCAACCGCAGCCGCTACGACGTGCAGGTTCAGGATCGGGATGACTATGCTGTGAAATGGACCGGTTACGTGGATACTGCCTCTCTGGGCAGCCATGAATACACAGTGGGGTGGAGCTACCAGGACTTTTCCACCAACTGGCTGCTGGGTCAGACCGGTGCAGGGGAATGGGTAGATGTTGACGACGGCTCCAGCCGTTTTACCGATGGTGTTGATTTCGGTTTCCAGTACATGACCAACGACGCCGGTCAGATCATTATGGGTGCCAATGGACAACCGATTTCCATTCCAACAACCCTGACGGAACGGCGGGACTCCCTGAACCCCAATACGGTTCATTCAACCGGTTATTTCCTGCAGGACCGTATAACCATGGGCAAGTGGGTCGTAATGCTGGGCTGGCGCTTTGATGACATGACAGTGTTTGATGATACCGGACAAGAGATCTGGGATTGGGGCTTCAGTGATTATTCTGCTCCGAGACTATCTGTAATCTATGACCTCACCGGTGAGCAGAAGCACATTTTCAAATTTGCTTATGGTCAGTTCTTTGACGCCACCACTACCCGTATCGCTGAGTTCTTTAACCGGGAAGGTGGGAATGCGTATCGTCAGTACGGTTGGGTCGGCCCGACAGACCATACCGCCACAGAGGCTGAAATTCACAATCCGGCAAACTGGGAATTCACCTGGGAACAGAGCCCGGAAACGGCTCCCATGGACTATGACCCGGCATTGAAGCCGGAGCATCAGAACCGCTGGCTTGTTGAATATGACTGGCGGATCAATGCCAACCACGCCATGACCCTTCGGTATACCAAGGCGATTTCTCATGACCTGATTGATGATATCGGCGTCATGGTGCCGGATGGCTATGCATTCTTCCTGACGAACTTCGAATACAAGCGTCGGGATTATGAGTCAATTGATTTGATTTTCAAGGGTAATTTTGGCGAGTGGATGGATTATTATTTTAATTATACCTGGACGGATTCAAAGGGAACCAACCCGGGTAACTTTGAAAATGAAACCCTGAACAATCCTGGCGGTAGCGGCAACTATATCGGTGTCTTCGGTGACCATATTGCCACAGACGGCACAGGCCTGGGTGATTTCCTGGACTGGTTGCTCACAGGCCTCGGCGGCCGCGGTATCGGGGATGAAGGATGGTACGGAAAACTGTCTGATTCTACCGACAACGCTATTAACTTTGTCGGAAACTTCCATCTGCCGTACGACTTCAACATTACCACAGCTGTGCAGTGGAACTCCGGTTACTTCTGGGCAAAGAAAGGATATCAGCCGGCTTATGACGGTTACTTCACTTTCCCGGAAGGCCGTGGCTCTCGCAAGACCAGCTCACTTCTGTGGGTAGATGTGACCGTGACCAAGGATTTCAAGGTCTGGTACGACCACACCCTCCAGCTTCGTCTGGACGTGTTCAACCTGCTGAACAGCCAGCAGCCCATCTCCTTCGTGGAAGAAGATACGGTTGACTTCGGTACCCCGTATTCACGGCAGGCACCGCGGGCCATTCAGCTTGGTATTTCGTACAAGTTCTAAACAATTTATTAACCAATCAGGGGAGGGGCATTGCCTCTCCCCTTTTTTTGTTTATGCAGGGGGGGAACTCATGAAAGCGGATCTGTATCGCAGACTTAAATTCAAGCTGGAGGCGGGAGAGTCCCTTGTATCCGGATTTCGATCCGCAGGCGGCGCATTTAAGGTATTGGCAAATGAAATCGAATCTGGTGCGTCTCTGGCTGAAGCTGTAAAGAAAAGAAGTTTCCCTCCAGCCGATCGTCTCTACCTCGGTATTGGAGAAGCCACAGGAAGATTGGAAAACGCACTGGAAGCACTGGTGGAACTTTACGATGTCCGTCATCACTATGAATCCAAGTTGTGGAGTGCCTTTCTGAAATCCCTGATTGTTCTTCTGGTGGGGATTGCAGGGTCTTATTTTCTCTTTAAAAGCGTGAATATGGAACTGATTCTGGGTATGAAGATCTGGTATGTAGTTGCGGTCATGATACTGGGGATGGGACTTGTGATATTGCAGGTATTGGCACCGGGTCTTCGCCGGTGGATAGACGTCTCCGGTGTGGCATTTTGTGTGGCTTCCGGACTTTCTTTTGAAGATACAAAGCGTGAATTGAAAGGTGCCGGGTCAAAAGTACACATGAAGGCTCAGTATTTTCATAAGATGTTGAAGATGCCCGTAAACGAGGAAAAACTGGTGAAAGCCGGTGAGGAAACGGGAAAACTGGATAGCGCATTGGATAAGGTCAGGGCTAACGCGGCAGAGAGGATGGAAAATCTGTTGGTTCGCTTGGAGCGTGGCTTTTACTATAGTGGCGTGATACTGGTTATGGCCACAATTCTTGCCTCAATCGCCGTGTTTGCGGTTTCCGGTCTGAGCAAAGCATTTTGAGAAGTGATGAGTGATGAGTGATGTGTGATGGGAGACAAAAGGCAGGGAATGGCCAACTCCTTTCTGCCTTGCACTTTCTGCCCCCTACACCTACTCCTGATTCTCAGCAATGAGTGATGCGTAGGAAAAGTTTAAGTTTGAGTTCAAGTAGGGGGAAAGAAAAAAAGTTTCCCGTCCTTTCTGAATCTTATCCGGACTCAAACTCAAACTCAGACTTAAACTCAGGCTTAAACTTAAACTCAAACTCAGACTGGCCTTTCGTATATTTATTCCAAATGAATTTTGCTGGCAGGATCTTTGGCGGACTTCAATTCGGCAACGGGGATAAATGCTTTGTACGTGATGGACTGGGGCTCTCTTGCATCGGGACGGGAAAAAAGACTTCGATTAACCAATATGATGAAAAGGAACTCATCCTTGCCGGTAGGCAAGGGCAATTTCCGGCAGTTGAGGAGGGCAGTTTTCAGAGCTTGCCGTATGTCGGCTGGTTTCGGAGCATTCCCACGCTTCGTGGCTGCACCGAAGGGAGTTGCAACGGTGGGGCGCATGGTGAAATCTGTGGTGACGACAACAAAGAGTCCATGCCCGGGGATATGGAAAGGCACAAACTGCGTTGCGGGCCCGGCGGGAAGTTGAAGCGTGGTTCTGAGATCAGCTTCAATAGAAGCTGAAACCTTCTGGAAATCTGCCGCAAGAGCGCTTGACGTAAAGATCGCGGCCACAATCAGAAGTATCAATGAGTTCTTAACGGAATTGTTCATAGGACACCTTCTTTGTTTGATAGTTGTGATCCAGATAATCCTTCAACGCAAGGAGCATCATGTACTGATTTCGGTTGGTATCTTGAAACTGGAGAGTTGCGTTCTGAAGTTTCTGTTCCACCTTTTGTTGTCTGGCAAGTAAGGTTGCGGTTTCTTTCTGTGCACGGGTAACATACAGTCCGGCGGCGACACTGAGAAATACGGCAAGAACG
>CBEUWV010000163.1:0-5005 GCA_965546895.1 uncultured bacterium | reverse complement strand
CCCTTCTGAACGAATCACAAGTCACAAATCACTAATCACAAGTCACTGTTCTTCCACCATCCACCATCCACTTTTCACCATTCACGGCAGCTTTGCTGCCACTCTTCCGCGCACTTGCACTTTCACTCGCACTTTCCGCCCCTGCTCCTACTCAGGAACCCTCGTTTTCCGGAGTCTTCTGTTCCCGCATGTAACAGCTTCTGCACAATACTTTGTCTGGATCTTCCGGTACAAAATTTACGTATTCACGCTTTCCGCAACGGCAACATACAATGGATATTGTGACCTGGAGTTTTTTGTTTCGCGTTCTATCCGGAACCTTCCCTTTCAGCTTTACATAGCACTCGTCACAAAGTTTGACCGGTTCAGTGGCCCTGCGGTAGTTGAGTTCCACCTCCTTTCCGCAATTTTCACAAATCACTTTAAATCGACCGGCTACCTTTCTCATAATCTCACGGTTCCGATGTTTTCGCTTCTTCTTAACCTCAAAACAGTCTCTGCACAGGACCGCAGTCCCCCTTGTCGGTTTGAAGGGAACCTGATCTTCCTTCCCACACATGCTGCAGATAATTGTGTGAAGTGTTGGCGGCTCCTGTCCCGGCCGGGCAGGCGCCGGCTTCGCCGGCGGCCGTTTCCGATCGGTATCAGATTTATGGTTCCCGGAATCTCCGGGATGCGGTTTACTGGGATGTGTAGACATGCTCACTCATTGATGCTGTTGGCAATGCGCTCATACCAAGATACGTGAAAACAATAGCCGCAAATCCGATGATGGAAAAGACAACGGCTTTACGTCCCTGCCATCCCTTGACATAACGGAGATGGAAGTAGGTAAGGTAGATGGTCCACGTGATCAGGGACCAGTTTTCTTTTGGATCCCAGAACCAGTAGTCTCCCCATGCAAATTTTGCCCACATGGAGCCGGTAAGCAATCCCATATTCAGGAAAGTGAATCCGACAATGATGAGCTGATGTGTGAATGCTTCCATGTCAATGATTTCTCCGCCCAGGGCATTTGTAAAGAATCTACCTTTTCTGGTGTTTTGATCCAGAACAATTGCATCGGGAAAAAACAGGTACATGATACCGGTGGCAAATGAAACAGCCAGTGCACCGTAACCGATGAAGTAGATGACGACATGGGGGATGAACCATCCGCTCTGCAGCGCCGGAGGCAGGTTGATGATTTCAACATCCACCTTTACTACAGCGAAAAGAAGACATCCCAGTGCCAATAATATTGAACCTACACCAACCAGTTTAACTTTCCGTATCAGTTCCAGTACAAGGTATACCAGTATGATGCAGAAAGCTGCGAAAATAAGGGATTCGTAGAAGGTTTTGAACGGAGGTCTACCCGCTGCCATCCATCGTTGAATAATGAGCCAACCGTTGATGACGAAACCCACAAAGAGAGAAAAGCGTCCCAGAGTGTACACGCTGTTATTCTTCATGAAAAGGGAAAGAGAATAGAGTACAAAGGCAATTGTGTATATGCAGATCAAACCGGCCAGCATTGTGCTGATACGGGAAAAATTGTCTATAAGTGCTATCATCTTCAGTACCTCACATCTTGAAGTAGAATCTAAGGATTCCGCCAATGGTTAACAGAAGAAAACCAAGGAAAACAATGTAAACGCCTGGGTCCCGGACAACTGAAATGCCGGAATAAGTCGGGTCCTTGGGGTCATAGTTGGACTGGTAGAAATAATAACCACCGTAAGTCAGGGGGCTGTTAACCTCCACTTTTTTCTTTAGAACCACTTTCCCGTCTTTCAAGACTGACATATAGCTGCGATATGCCTTTGGAGAGTCATCCTTATTTCTCAGAAGAAGTGCTACTCTGCCGTTGTCCATGAATGTGGCGGTTTTGTCACTGGCACCCAGCATACGCGTTTCTTTCTGGCCATTCTGAATCCACTGAATTCGGACAACCGGGTTGTTGGGCTCATCTGATCGACTGATTTCCTTCCGGACTTTTTCTGCATGGGGAATGAAACTTGCGAATTCGAAAGTGAGGTTCCCCACGGAGAGGCGGTTGTTTTCCAGTTTACCTTTTTCGAAGTTCTTTCCATCCTGAGTTTTCTCATAGTTGCCATCTGAACTGACAACATAAATAGGCTTACCATTTAAAGTTGGTACATAAATGAACCGGATGGTCGCGTTTCCGGGAAGTTTTTTCCCATGCGTAAAATCTGGAAAATTGGCGAATGCCCATTGGGTCATTTCCTTTCCGCTTTTCGTATCTGTGAAAATGAGCTCAATTGCCGGGTTGTTCGGTTCGCTTCCTGCTGACACAATCTGTTTGTTTTTCTGGTCAATGGAAAATGAAGGGAAGAAACGGCCGATTTTGAGCGTGAATTCCGGTGTGAATGGATAGGATTTACCTTCCTGAAGATGAATCAGGTGATGACTGCCATCCGGGAAAGTAACATTGAGAAGCTTCTGTTCGGACACTACAGCAGATAGATTTTTCGGCATATCCCATTTGAATATAATCATTCCCTGCTGTTCCGGTAACAAGAAGCGGTCCTCCCCTGCCATATCAAAGAAATAGGCGTCCTGGGAGTGTTTCCCGCGATATAACAGGACCTTTACGGCGCCAGGCCCGGTTTCTACAGGCTTGGCTATTTCCCGTACAGCGTAATCGGGGAAATACTTGAGAATCTTCAGTGTTCCATTAGCTTCCTTAATTGAATACTCCGCATTTTCAGTTGACTTGAGGGAATGGGGCATACCGAACTTGTCTTTCGAGTCCGGCCTGGTGTATAAATAAACGCGGTAATCCGGTGCATAGTGATCTACTTCGAATTTATCCAGACGAAGTTGAAAGCCCATGTTCCTTTTTTGATCCAGCAATTGATTATACTGGGTCAGTTGAAATTCGTTGACGACGTCTCCTTCGTGAAGGTTCAAGTAACCCTTTACCCCGAAAAAAGCACTGATTGAGCCACCAATGACGACAATCAATATGCTCAAGTGAATCAGGAAGAAACCAATCTTTTTTTTCTTTATCGGAAGATGGTTCAATGTGCAGATGAGAATGTTGAGGTTCAGGAGAAGGACCAACCCAGTGAACCAGACTGAATGGTAAGTGTCTTCCAGGGTCAGCAACTTCACAAACTTATAAAAACCCGGTGAATAGGATTGGAGGTATCGGGCAGGTTCCACATTCTGCAGAATCAGCGTACCGATTATCACAGCAATGGTGAAATAAACCAGTACCGATGCTGCCAGTTTAAGAGATCTGAAAAAGTCCAGCACGTTCTGAGGTTTTCGCGCTGTTACAAAGACAATAAATAACGCCAGCGCCGCAACCAGCCCGTAGAAAACCGGTTTGTTGAGATTGGCAGCAGCCTGGAGGATCAGCAGATAGACCGTAATAAGGCCAGTTGCCGCCAGGTAAAAAGCCAGTGGTTTTTTTCTCAAGTTCAACTCCTTCAAATATGAATTGTCGTCCAGGCTATTTCACCAGGACAGAAAATTGAATCAAACGGGGTTCTGGAGCAATAACCAGGTTTCCAGCCCCCGAAAATGAATGACGAAATGTTAATCCCCATTTTTCTTTTGAAGACTCTCAATGTATGCAATCATGATATTGCGAAGGGAATCGCTGGAAAATGCGGAGGCTGCGGGACGATTCCCATTATTGAAGTATCCACCACCACCTCCCAGAAGATAGGTAGTCAGGTCCATTGAATAGAGACCATCTGTCTGGAATGGTTTGTCGCCGATTTTTCGGATTTCCACACGACTTCCTTCCGGTTTATTGGGATGGACAGAGTAGTCCGCTCCGATGAAAAAACCAAACTGGAAGAAGGGGAAGGCGGGCTTAAGCTTACCCTCTGAATCCAGCATTGATGCTGCGTGTTCCATCAGATCTTTAAGTTCTTTCCCGGTGACTGATATTTTTGCAATGTAATTATCATAGGGAATCAATTTGAAGATATGGCTGTTTACCACCGTGCTTCGTCTGGACTTCACCTTGATTCCCGGGTTGGAGACTGTTACCAACTGAATGTCTGAGTTTTTCCATGACTGCATAGAGTCCGCGATGAAATAGGAGGCTGTGCCCGGAGCGAGGGGGTCATCAGTGAACTCCAATGGATGGCGGTATTCACCGAGGTCCTGGTCCATGAATTTTTCAGTAGCCTTGTCAAGTGTTCGAATCTTTTTCTCTATCTTCTTGTCTATTCCCGTTTCGCCAGCCTTTAAGGTTGTCGAGCTTTTACCCAGTATTTCCCATTTACCATCCCGCTGCTGCAAATCCACCAGAATAACGCCAATGGATTTTGCGTGATCTCTGGGTTGGCAAAGCAGTACGTTGTTATACATTTCGAGTCCCAGTTCTTTGTGGGTATGTCCGTAAACAATGATGTCAATTCCAGGTACGTTTTCCGCTACCTGGTAGACTGCGTTTTCATTCATTTTTCCAGTTTGCAATTTTGCGCCCTTTCCACTGTGGATCAGAGCGACGACAATATCGGCACCCTGCTTCCTTAAATCTGCTACAGCCTTTTTTGCTGAGCCCACCATATCCAGAAACTTTATACCATCCAGGACACTTGGGGGCTCAAAGTTGGCAGTGGCAGGTGTTGTCAAACCGAAAAAGCCGACCTTCACTCCGGCGCGTTTGATTATAAAGGTAGCGGGAAACATCGGTTGCCCGGCCTTGTCTCTGATATTGGCTGAAATCCAGGGGAAACGGGTGGCTGCGGTATTTTGTTTCAGCACGGCGGGTCCATAATCGAAATCATGATTTCCAGGTACCGCAACATCATAGTTCAACATCCGCATGGCCGTGGCGACCGGATTATCTTCGTCAATTGCATGAAAATGGTGGAAGAAAGTAAGTGGATTTCCTACGAAAGTGTCGCCGCAGTCCACAAGGATTGTATTGTCTTTACTCTTTCTCAGAGTTTCAATCAATGGAGCAATTTGAATGAGTCCATAATCCAGCTTTTTCCCTGTCACATAATCCTTACCGGTTATATTGCCATGGATA
>CBEUWV010000162.1:0-5011 GCA_965546895.1 uncultured bacterium | reverse complement strand
GCAAATCCGCCCTTGCATATTTTTGTTTTCCTGTTATCTTTCCCTACCCATTCGGCACCGCCGCAGGCGCTACGCCGGGTCGGGAATATACTTGAGATAAAGCTTACGGGTTCTGGGACCGTCGAATTCGCAGAAGAAGATAGATTGCCAGGTGCCCAGCACTACTTTTCCATCAGAGATAAGAACAGTAAGGGAGGGTGACACAAGGGAACTCTTGATATGGGCATCTGAATTGCCCTCCATGTGTCGAAACCCGGCGTCGGCGGGAATCAATTGAGACAGATAGGACAGAATATCTGATTTTACATCCGGATCAGCATTTTCGTTGATTGTTACGGCTGCAGTCGTATGGGGGACAAAGACCATTAGAATACCGTCGACAGCATTGAGTTCCCGAAGAAACTTACCAATGTGCGGCATCAGATCAAGCAATTGATTCCGTTGACTTGTTTTCAATTCCAGATATTTCAAGTTCTTCATGTAGTTTCACGGCTCTTCTCTTTTTTTTTAGGAAAGAAAGGACCACAAAGTAAGCCAAGGCTCCTGCAAGAACTGACGTCACCATATTCCCCACAATAAAAGGAAGCAGCATTGGTTTCAATGTGTGTCCAATGTACGAAAAGGCACTTCCATTAAAGAAGTTTCGCAGTTTGAACATTTCCCATTGGATGCCGGTAACACTGAATCCTGAAATCCCGGTTAACAACCCACCGACCCACAACCCAAGGGCGTAAATCGGAACCATGGTCCACCAGTTGTTTACCATTGTGAAACCAACAAGCAGGACTTTGTCCAGTGGTTTGTAGAGAGCAGCGAGAGTAAATGCCATAATAAAATGAAAACCCATGAAAGGGCTGAACGCAATAAAGGTACCAAGTGCAACGGAAAATGCTTTCATCTCCGGTGTCCGCGAAGGATTAAATAATTCAGTCTTTATCGATTCAAGCCATTTCTTCAGTGTCTTCTTCATGCCGTGACCATTATCTCTGAAATACCCGATAAGTCAACTGGTTTGCTGCTTCGCTGTCGTGATGAGTGATGCTGTGCCTCCGGCAGTGTGATGAGTGAAGGATGATGGACCATGGGCGGCAAATCGCAACCATCTCTTTGCTTTCTCTGCCTCCTACCCCTACTCCAACGCCTCCTGATCTATCTGTTCACCAGCAGCAGTGGCCTGAATAATCATTTCATCAATTTTGTGAGCTAATCCAGATTCAGCAGCCAGCGATTCCCGCAACAACGTTAACCCTTCAATTGTTTCCGCAATGGGCCGTTTTTGAAGATGGAAACCATGCAGCGAGCTTTCGACCTCAAAGTTGTCCATTTCTTTCTGACTCAGCTCTTTCAGCTCTGATAAAAGGGACAAATCCTCTCGATGGATTCCAAATAGGTAAAATGACGATTCCGATGGACCGAACAGAAAATCAAATTCGTTCATCCTCTCAAATAAACTCACCAATGTCTCTTCAGTAAGGCTCTCTGCATTGGACTTGAGAAAAATGACGCGATCATATTCTTCGAGTCGTGCCGCTGCTTCAAGGATAAACTCCAGCTGGTTTGCCCCGTCACTGGCAAAGAAACGAAAACTGTCTCCAATTCGCTTCTGCAATCGGATTGCCGCTTCAGCGGTATAACTCAACAGAAAAAAATCATAACCATCATTGACCGGGTACAATTCTGAAATGGACAAGTCTGTAAAATAGTCACAGAGGCCTTGAGCCAATTCAAGTGAAATTTCCACCCCCAGGGTATTGTCGGAAAGCGTAGCTCCGGGAGTTTCAATCAATAGCACCAGTGCGTTCTTCATTGCTTGCGAAGATACTCAAATGTGAAATCAATTAACGAACGGACCCGGGGGCCCCGGGAATTGATCACCGTAGCTTTGTCGTTGAAATGGTAGTTCTTGAAAAGGGTCTGCAGATCAATCCACGAACCGATTTCTTTGTAACAGATCCCTTTGAGGTAGAGAACAGTACCGGCAGAAATCCCCGGTCGGTCCGGTAGTTGTATCATCGATAAGGTATCGAACGCCTGCTCGAACCGTCTGAACCGCAAGTTACACATGGCCAGATTCAGCTGGGCGCCAGCTTTCTGAATATCCGTGCCGGGAAACTGAATCTTTGATAAGAAATACAGGTAGGCGGAATTATAAGAAAGAGAATTGAGATTCTGGCGCATTACCACTGGAGTGACCTTTACTTTAACGGTAACCTCCAGAGCCGCACCGGCCCTCTCCAATTGCAGTTTGGTATTGGGAACTACCAGCGCTTTGTAAAAGGAAGTTTCATCGGCACATTCCTTTCCATTCACAGAGACTACGATATCTCCTTTCTGGATTGCGTCTACGGTAGAAGAAATTACGACAGGAAGGCTACGGTCCGGGTCCCTGATTACGATGATTCCTGCGGTGTTCTCTACGAGTTTCGGCATGTTTGATATTGCATGAATGAATCGTTCATCAGATTTCGGGTTAGCCGGGTCCAATGTAAATTTCTCCTGATGGTACAATTCTGTATTCAGTACATATACATCTATATATCTCTTTAGTTTTACACGCTTTTCCACACCAAAAACAATAAGAGCCTGACCATAATCATTTCGTATGTTTCCGATTACCTTGGCGTCCCCCTTTAACAATCCGTCAATAGCGGAAATATAGGAATCATCCATTTGCGCGTTGTAAAACGGAATTTTCTGAAACTCCTGTTCAAGCGTTCTGTTTATCTGATGGACGATTGACAGATTACTGTCCAGGGGCTTTATTCCGGCAAAAAGAAGGGTCGGTTTGGGGACAGCTTTTACAACACGGTGCTCTCCTTCTTCCACTTTCAATTTCTTGATGAATGTGCCATTTTTGAAAGCAACCTTCAGCAGGTGTTCCCCGGAACAGACCTCCTGATCGCGAACGGGCAATGAACCGACCCGCCTGCTGTCTACAAACAGATCGCCACCCTGGTCACCGGCGCCCGCTTCTACGATGAGATATCCGATACTGCGCTCCATCTGAATCGGCTTGAATTGATAGTCCCTTTTTTCCAGTTTTGGAAGTTTCAGATGAACCGGCTTATAGCAGTTTTTTTTCAGTTCCAGGAGATGGTCTCCCGGTTCCACCCTGTTGATCACAAAATAGCTGGATAAAGTTGATGGATTCAAACCCAATTCCCGCATCGTATCTCCATGGTCTTTCAGGTAATCCGGAGGCACATTTCCAGAAGTTTCCCCCACCAGTACGCCATCCATAAAGACCTGGGCTCCGGCAGGGTCGGTTAATATGGTAACAGAAGCCGTTTTGCGAAGCAGCTCCGCCTGAATGTCCACTATTTTTCCCACAGCAACAGTAACGTTGCGGGTAATCGGTTCATAATTTTCTTTTGCAATTCTCAGTGTAAGGTCTCCTGCCAGCGTCACATATAGTCCCTTTGAATTCGGCTGCACCTTCAAAGTGCCTGCAGAAACATTCGGCTCAGGGACCGAACATTTGATTTTGAGATATCCCACCATCTGGCTTCGTTGGTTGTTGAAATCCTTGACAACCCTCGGCGAAATAAGAACCTCGTTCAATTGATGCCCGGGATCAGAACGGATAATTTTTTCGAAAAAAGTATGAACCGTCTTTGTGTCTCCTTTGTTGGAGTACAGAACAATCAGGTATTCCATACTCTGGAGGTAGTAATTGAATGCATCAGTCCCTTTGATCTCACCCAGATCATATGCATTGACAATGTCCTGGAAACCCTTGATCGCATTTTCGGGGTTGTCAGAATCTTCAAAAATCTGCACATTGTCATGGAATAAAGCCGCCACATCAAAACCAAAAATGGGAACAGTTATAATCAGTAGAATGGCAATCAGTTTTTTCATCAGTACACCTTCAAAATCTCTTTTTCCCTTGAGACTGAGAGAAAGATATTGCTCCCCTGGTCTACAGCCAGGTGGTTGCATCGACTGCTGCTATGAATAATACTCTGCAATTGAACCGACTGAAACAACTGGAACTCGCTTGTTAATACGTTCAGCGCGCGACCTTTATTCGTTAGAAGATAAATGTTGTCGAAGGGATCAAATGCCACATCAACAATTTTGCTGTAATTATTGAGCTGCTTAATTGCACGTCCGTCAAGGTTCCGTACCTCCATTGTGGAACGGTTGTTTTTTACAACAAAGATCAGTCCGTCCCGACGAATCTTGATAAAATCCACGTCTCCCATTACCAGCTTGCGGATAAGCTTATGCTCCTTCGAAAATACGTAGGTTATACCTGTCTTTTTGTCAAAAACCCAGATTTCACCGCTATTGGTTATAAAAAATGAAGTTATGTCCTCCAGCGGGTCCCCTTCAGCCACCAGTCGGACAGAGCCGGCTGGACCAATGAGCTGGTCACCGGTACTGACCCACAGTCCAGCACCCTTCTGGAAGAACAATGCACGAACATCACCCGGTGTATTCGATCTGCGGGTCTGGCCCGGAGAGATCGTCTGGATGAACCGTTGCTTTTTTGCCTCCACATAGAGGTCACCCGCCTCACCTGTTTCAAGCAATGAGGGATTGTCCATTTGAAAGTATTGTTTTGCCCGGCTATAATGCCGCTTCAATGAAAATCTCAGCAAATTCCTCGTGTAATCTTCAGCCTTCTGACTTTGCTTTCCCTGTCCTCCTTCATTGACCGCAGAGATCATTTTCAAAGCCTCCTGCGGCTCCCCGATCCGGCAATAGCAATAAGCCGCCTGGAAGAGAGAATCCAGAAATACGGGGCTCTCTGAAAAACGCGTGTAAATCTGTGACAGAAAATAAAGTGCTTTTTTAAACTGCCCGCGTTGGCTGGAAATAATTGCAAGATAAAAATAATCCTGGTCCAGCACGTCAGACTCCGGGAAAGCTCCTTTCAGGTGAAAAAATGTATTGTATGCTTCATCCTGATTTCCGTTCTTAAGCTGAATACGTCCAATGAGAAGATAGGCATTATCCGAACTGTCACTCTTGCTATACTCTGACACAATCCGATTTAGAAATT
>CBEUWV010000161.1:0-5030 GCA_965546895.1 uncultured bacterium | reverse complement strand
TCACTCATCACTTCCCTTCACAATGTGACCGATTCGATGTATTCGCCGTAAACTTCTCGCAATACGTCTGAAATTTCACCGAGGGTAGCGTATACTTTTACCGCTTCAAGTATCTTCGGCATCAGGTTGTCGGTTCCTTTTGCCGTTTTTCGAAGCTCACTGAGGCGTAGCCGGACGGCTTCGTTGTCCCGGTTTTCCTTCAGGCGATGGAGTTTCTCTACCTGGTTTGATTCAACGGCTTCCTTGATACGGAGCAGATCCACATCACCGCCGGTTTCTTCAACCTGAAATTTGTTGATGCCCACTATGGTCTGGTCATTGGATTCAATGGATTTCTGGTAGCGGTATGCGCTTTCCTGGATTTCCCGCTGGACAAAACCCATTTCGATGGCTTTGAGCATGCCGCCCATATTATCAATCCGCTTTATGTACTCCAATGCCTTTTCTTCAATCCGGTCAGTGAGGGACTCCACATACCAGCTGCCCCCCATGGGGTCCACAACATCACCGACGCCGTTTTCGTGGGCCAGTATCTGCTGTGTACGAAGAGCCGTACGGACGGATTTTTCAGTGGGCAGTGCTAATGCTTCGTCCATGGAGTTTGTATGCAGCGACTGGGTCCCGCCCAGGGCTGCGGCCATGGCCTGCACCGTCACCCGGACAATATTGTTTTCCGGTTGCTGCGCGGTGAGGGTTGAGCCTGCGGTCTGGGTGTGGAAACGGAGCATCATGGATTTAGGATTCTTTGCTTTGAACCGTTCTTTCATGATTTTTGCCCACATCCGCCTTGCGGCACGGAATTTCGCGATTTCTTCAAAGAAATCGTTGTGGGCGTTGAAGAAGAAACTCAAACGGGGCGCGAACCGGTCTACGTCCAGTCCGGCACTGAGCGCGGTCTCCACATATGCGATCCCATCGGCAAGGGTAAATGCCACTTCCTGCACGGCTGATGAACCGGCTTCCCGGATGTGGTACCCCGAGATGGAGATGGTATTCCACTTGGGCACATTGTCGGCGCAGAACTCGAAAATGTTGGAAATAATTCGCAACGAAGGCCCCGGCGGGTAAATATACGTTCCCCTGGCAATGTATTCCTTCAAAATGTCGTTCTGTATGGTGCCGGATACCTGGTCAAATCCGACGCCCTGTTTTTCTGCAACCACGAGGTACATGGCAAGCAGCATACCGGCTGTGGCGTTGATGGTCATGGATGTAGATACCTTGTTCAGTGGAATGCCGCCAAAAAGCGTTTCCATGTCTTTCAGCGTGTCGATGGCGACGCCGACCTTTCCCACCTCGCCTCTTGCTACGGGGTTATCAGAATCGTAGCCGATCTGCGTTGGCAGGTCAAAGGCCACTGAAAGGCCGGACGTTCCCTGTTCCAGCAGGTATTTGTAGCGTTTGTTGGATTCTTCCGCCGTCGCAAAACCGGCATACTGCCGCATGGTCCAGAACCGGGACCGGTACAGGGTTGGTTGCACGCCCCGGGTGTAGGGGTACTGACCGGGAAATGCCAGCTTGTCCGCATAATTGAATTCCGGCAGGTCGGCCGGGGTATAGGTGCGATTTTGAGCAATTCCGGAAGTTGTTTTGAATGACTCTTTCCGTTCCGGAAAGCGTTCAACGGATTTTGCTGAATCCTCTTCGTACTGTTTTTTAAGTTCGTCGAATCGGGACATGTTCTTCCTCCGGATTCGTTTCGTGTTAGAGGGTCTGGATAATGGTTAAAACGGAGGTATCCACAATATCTTCAGCGCTGCAGCCCCGGGATAGATCGTTACAGGGAGCGCCCAGGCCCTGAAGCACTGGTCCGATTGCGGCAGCACCGCCGATTCGCTGCGTCAATTTGTATCCAATATTGGCGGCGTTGAGATCGGGAAAGACCAGCACATTGGCTTTCCCCGCAACCGGACTTCCCGGTGCTTTCTTACTCCCCACTGACGGAACCAGTGCGGTGTCCAGCTGAAGTTCGCCGTCTATCAGGATATCAGGACGGCGGGTTTTCACATAATCCATGGCTTCCCGAACCTTATCTACAAGGGGATGCTCCGCGCTTCCTTTTGTGGAAAAGGACAACATGGCTACCCGGGGTTCCACTTCGAGGAATTTTTTACAGTTGTCTGCGGTGTCAATGGCGATATCCGCAAGCTGGACTGGTGTCGGATCCGGCAGAATGGCACAATCTGCAAAGAGCATGGCGCCGTTTTCCCCGAAGGCGGGGTTCTTTGTAATCATCAGAAAGAAACTGGAAACCGTCTTACTTCCCGGTTTTGTGCCGATAATATGGAGGGCCGCCCGCACCGTGTGGGCCGTGGTGTTAGTCGCCCCGGCCACTGAGCCGATGGCCTTGCCGTCTTCCACCATCATATCGCCGAAGAACAACGGGTCTTTCATAATCTCCCGGGCCTCTTCCATGGTGATGCCTTTGGCTTTCCGCTTTTCAAAATAAAATGAAGCATAGCGGTCAAAATCCGGGGAATCCAGGTGATTCAGGACCGTAAAATTAACATCAATTCCCAGTTCACCGGCACGTTTCTGTATATCCTCAGGATTTCCCAGTACCACAGGCTTTGCCAGATTTTCGCTGACAAGCACGTGGGCGGCCTTCAGGGTACGGTCATCCATTCCCTCCGGCAGCACAATGGTTTTCCCGGCTTTTCTCGCTCGTTCTTTGAATTGGTTCATCAGTTCCATTTGTCCCCTCCTGCGAAGACTTATAAATCGGCATCACTATACCATAAAAGAGTTGGAGTAGGGGTAGGAGTAGGAGGCAAAGCAGTTTTCGGGCCGTATGGATGGCTGACCCGCTGTGAGGCACTATATGGAGTCAATTTCTCTGCAAGGGCTCATAATCTTCCCTTTCTTTCATCACGCTGGGGGTTGAAAATCGATTATGGGCGTAAAAAAAGGAGCAATACTTTGCCCTCTTTTCTTTCTTTTTTCCCAACCATCCACCATCCACTATTCACGCTTTTCTTCTCTTAGCCGCAGCCCCTGCGGAAAAGAGAAGAAAAGAAATCCCCAGCCCCGGAAACATGGGCTGAATTCCCATGAAGTTGTTCAGTGTGGCGAGGGAAGGGGATTGGAAGGCGGAGATTGTCAGCCATAGGAAGGGGAGAAGAAAACCCAGCACGAGGTTGGCGATGATCCATTTCCTCCCGGGAGCGATAACGGGGAAGTAAACGGAGAGCACCGGCAGCAGCATAGGGGGGATAAACAGTGTACCGATGACATACCAGATGCGGATGACGGAGGGAAGCAGTATGGCAATGAGGATGGAGAGAATCGCAGTTATGATCAGGCCCAGCCGTACGGCTTTCACGCGATCTATGGCAGCCTTTGTCCGGCTCAGGATGTCGTGACCGATGGTGATGGCGGACAATAGTGACAGGCTGTCAATAGTGGACATAATGGTGGCAAAAAGCCCGGTGAGGAAGAGGCCGGAAAGAAGCGGAGGTAAAATGGAGTGACTCAACAGGGGATAGCTCAGTGCCGGAGTTTTCAGTCCGGTGAGTAGCGCCCGGGCATAGAGCCCGGTGGCGGTGGTCAGGAAGTCAAAAATGAACCAGAAACCGATGGAGATCAGGATGCCCCGTCGGGCGGTTTCCGGGGTTTTTGCCGCGTCACAACGCTGGTGAAAGCCGGGATCAATGAAGGTCCAGAGGGCGATGAAATACCAGACCAGCAGGTAAGATGGCGGATTTCCACCGGTGAGGCTCAGATGGCTGGCGGGGAGATGGGTGGTAAGAAAGGACACTCCACCGTATCGAAACACAAGAACGGTTAATAGGAGAATGAATCCACCGAACATCAAGATGAACTGGAGTTTGTCAGTGCGGACCACAGACCGGAATCCCCCGGATAACACGTAGATCATGGAAAAGCCTGTGCCCAGGGTAACGCAGAGCCAGAGGGACCAACCGGTTACTGCCATCATCAGGATACCCACCATGAGAACATAGGGGGCCGGGAGTACCATGAACAGTGTCCACACGGCCCCAATTTTCCCGGCTGTGGGGCCATAGTTCCGGTAGAGCCTGTCCGGAATGGATAGACCACCATCCCTGCGGATTCTGGGGGCGAGAAAAACAGCGAAAATGAAGGCAAAGAGGTAATAAGGAAGGCCGAATACCACCCAGTTGGAAATGCCATAGGTGTAGCTGAATTCCCCGACACCGAGGATACCGCCGTACCAGGTCGTTACCAGTGTGGCAACAAAAGCCGGAAGGGTCAGGGTACGGCCACCGACAATGAAGTTTTCTTCGCTGTCGTCACCTCTTTTTCCGGAAAATCCGAGGTACAGGAGTAAACTCAGATAGATAACTACCGGAAGAATTTCCAGTGGGTGGAGGGTCATTGCTCAAATCTCCGGGTAGAGGCGAAAGACAATGAGCAGGCCGCTTTCGAGGGAAACGCTGCAGCGATGGCTGTTGAATTCGTTGCTGGTTCCTTCCCGTTTTCCGAAGGCCAGGGTTTCTCCGGTTAAAGGGTATTTCAGGCCAGTGGTGGAAACGAGTCTTGCTTCACCAATGGGAACAAGGGACACTCCCTGTCCCGGCATACCTTCCAGTTCCAGATGGTCCCGGACAATAAACACTTCCGCTTCCGGTGTCAGGATGCGAAGCTGGAAACGCCGGTCGTAACGGGTGAGGAGAGAGAGGTTGCCGAGAGTATGGTCCGGCCGTTTCCCCGTCGCCCCCAACAGGGTGATGGCAGTAATTTGTTCTTTTTCGCACTGAATCAGCGCCTTTTCCAGGTCACACTGGTCCTGGGAAGGACGGTGGATAAAGTGGGTATCCGGGAACCGGCTCCGGCTGCCCGGTGGCAGGGAATCGAAATCCCCCACCACAATGTCCGGCACAAAACCAAAGCGCTCAGCGTGTACAATGCCTCCGTCCGCCGCCATCACAAGGTCAAATCCAATTTCCCTTGCGATGGAAACTTCCCGCTCCGTCACCTGCCCGTTGGCGAATAGAATGGCTCGTTTCATCATGGACCTATGCTATCACACAGCCGGCCCTGCCCACAGG
>CBEUWV010000160.1:0-5045 GCA_965546895.1 uncultured bacterium | reverse complement strand
AAAGAGATGGGACCCGACTCTCGAAAAACTTAAATCTTTAAATATTTCTGAGCTGTTTTCCCGGTTTGAAACGGATGGCTTTGCCGGCTTTAATCTTAATGACATCTCCGGTTTTTGGATTTCTGCCAACGCCAAGTTTCTTTGGACGGATCTCAAAAATGCCGAAGCCCCGGAATTCCACGCGCTCCTCATTCACGACTGCATTTTTGACAGAATGGATGATGAGGTCAACAGCCTGCTGGGCTTCCGGCTTGGAAACACCTACATTCTCATAAACGCGCTTTACGATATCGTTTTTAATCATAATGCCCTCCCGAAAAGTTTTGCTTGATATAAATATACGGGTTTTTGTCAGTAAATACAAGTAAAAAATCAAGAAATTTCGCCGGAAAAATTCGAGAGCATTTTTTCAGCAAGTTCTTCACTTTTAATTTCCGGGAATTTAGATAAAAGATAATAGAGTTTTGTGATGACAGCTTCAAATGTCATATCTTTGCAACCAACAGCACCAGCTTGTTTTGCCTTTTGCCCGCATTCATATAAATTCAGGTCAACACTGCCTTCAAGCGCCTGGGACACAATGAAAACAGGCACATGAGCTTCTGTAAGGGTAGTAATTGACGGGATGATGGAATGGGTTAAAATGGGTACATTACCAGCGGCATAGGCCTCAATAAGTACAGCCTTCACCCCTGCTTGGATCAGGCCCGGAACCGTGAATGCGGGGTCAAAACCGGGAAAAAGTTTAATCACGCCAATTCGGGTATGGTCCAATTCCAGAAAGGTGGTTTTTTTTAGAGGGGAGCCCGCAACATTTTTCTTATTCAACTGGATGTCTACCCCTGCGGAGCCCAGTACAGGATAGTTGGGAGAGCTGAATGCCTCAAATCGTCCAATACTGACTTTGCGGGTCCGGTTCCCTCGAAAAAGGGTGGAATTGAAACAGATGCACACTTCCGGAACAGGCATTGTGGCGAATTCAACTGAGTTTACAAGGTTGAGTCTGGCGTCGGTACGGATATGCCGAAGGGGTTTCTGGGACCCGGTGAAAATGATGGGCTTGGCATTGTTTTCTACCATGAATGAGAGTGCAGATGCATGAAAAGCCATAGTATCTGTTCCGTGCACAATTACAAACCCGTCAAAATGGTCATAATTCTCGCGAATAGTCGAAAGAACATTATTTATGTCCGGAATATCAAGGTTAGCGCTGTCAATATTGCCAGCGAATGCACTTTTCAGATTTGCAAGTTCACGAAGCTCCGGGACGAATTTCAGTACACTTTCGTGTATCTGAGACGGTTTCAGGTGGTTATCTGGTTTGCCTTCCACCATTCCCAGGGTTCCCCCGGTGTGAATAAGGAGGACATTTTTCTTGTTCAAGGCATTCCCCTTACAGAATGTATTTCCCGGCATCTTCTTTTGCCAGAACGTCTCCCATTGCGTCCATTACGAAAGCACGATCCACAACAACTGTCGTACCGCTGAGCTCGGGTCCCCTGAAGAGGATATCTTCCAGGATTTTCTCCATAATGGTGTGCAATCGCCTTGCCCCGATGTTCTCGACAGTTTCATTTGCAAGGTGAGATTGTTCGGCAATTGCCTGAATCGCGTCATCTGCAAAAACCAGGCTGACGTTTTCCGTTTCCATCATTGCTGTATATTGCCGGGTGAGCGAGTTGCGGGGCTGGGTCAGGATTTTCGACAGATCTTCCTCTGTGAGAGAATTCAGCTCCACCCGGATGGGAAATCGGCCCTGCAGTTCAGGTATCAGATCCGAAGGCCGGCTGATGTGAAAGGCCCCGGCGGCAATGAAGAGAATATGGTCGGTGCGGATAACACCCTGTTTCGTGGAAACGGTTGAGCCTTCTATGATAGGGAGAAGATCCCGTTGAACCCCCTCGCGGCTGACATCCGGACCCTTTGCGCTGTCTGAACCGGCAATTTTGTCCAGTTCGTCCAGGAAAATGATACCCGAGTTTGCTGCCAGATCAAGGGCCTCTCCCTTGATTTTTTCCATATCCAGCAGGTTCTCAGCTTCTGCTTGAGAGAACAGGTCCAAAGCCTCAGCGACTGTCAATTCCCTCGTTTTGGCTTGGGGTGGCGTCATCATGTCTGAAAGACTGTCTTTCAGTGAAGAAGCGAAATCCTCCATATTGGAGGGGTCTGTCATGACGTCCAGAAGAAAGGGCGTTTTGGGTTGAGGCGCAATTTCGATAATGATCTTGCGATCTTCCATTTTTCCGGCAAGAATTTCTTTTCGGGCAGTTTCGCGGCGCCTGGTGATCCGGGCGAGATGCTCATTATCAGCATCATCTCCGGTGAGTTTTGGCAACGGGAACAGGTGGTCAACCACCCGATCTACTGCTTTTGCCCGGGCTTTTGTCATGACACTTTTTGTCTGCGTTTCTTTAACCATTTGAAGGGAATTCCGGACAAGATCCCGGACCATTGATTCCACGTCACGTCCAACATACCCGATTTCTGTAAATTTAGAAGCCTCTACTTTCACAAATGGGGCACCTGCAAGTCTTGCGAGTCGACGGGCGATCTCTGTTTTTCCGACTCCTGTCGGACCGATCATAATGATGTTTTTCGGGGTGATGTCTTCTGCCAGTTCCTGCGGAAGCTTTTGTCTCCGTACCCGGTTTCGAAGGGCAATCGCCACAGCCTTCTTTGCCTGATCCTGGCCGATAATGTATTTGTCAAGTTGTGCGACAATTTCTCTTGGAAGTAGTTCCTGTTTGGTTTTCATGGTTTCTCCTAATCCTGGTTTTCAATCACTAACATTCTGGGGATGGTCTGGTATTGAACAATGGTTGTTCCGAGGTAAACAGTTGCGTTTTTGAACATCCATTTGTAGTTCACAACGTCAAAATTGGGATGGCTGATTACTGATGCAGACGCAGGGCCGAATATTCCTTCAAAATGTGCCTTGAGTTTGAACACGATATTCCGGGCATCTTCCGGTTTCTTACAGGGAAGCCCCTTGATATCGAAGGCATAAAGCTTGTCGGTTCTTTTGTGAAATACGAATCGAATATGAACCGGCGTGTCTCCGTATCGTTGCCAGTAGCTGAAATGTCTAACATTCATGGCGATTTCATTGTTCGTGGCGGTCTGAATGACTTCCTGGCGTGTCTCGCCGAAACGAAATCCATCAAACTGTTCAAGTGGGGTTTGATTGCCACATGAAATTGATGTAAGCATAATAAAAAAAAGAAAATATGCGGTCTTCATTCCTCATCCTCCAGATCAAAAATAAGTTATCATAATCCGTTACCTTTGGCAAGAATAGGTTGAATTTCCTGTATATCTTTGAAAATGTGATTTCAGTCTTTCCAAACAGCAGTGATTCGCGATAGAATGGGTGCATGTCACAAGGAAGGATTGGTCGGTATGAAATTATGGATATTCTCGGGCAGGGGTCTATGGGGGTGGTCTACAAATGTCGCGACACGGTTTTAAATCGATACGTGGCATTGAAGACGATGAACCTGGGTCTTTCTTCTAATCCGGATCTGAAGGAGCGATTTTATCGGGAAGGAAAAACACTTGGCACATTGAATCACACAAATATTGTCAGTGTGTACGAGCTGAATGAATTTGGTGCCACCTGTTACATTGTGATGGAATATCTGGAGGGAACCAGTCTGGACCAGTTAATTGATGACCATCAGGAGCTGGCAACCATGACAAAACTGGAGATTATTCGACAGACATGCGATGGAGTGATTTTTGCTCATGAAAAGGGCGTCATTCATCGGGATCTGAAACCGGCCAATATTTTTCTCCGGGAAGACGGATTGATAAAAATTCTGGACTTTGGTGTGGCCAAACTTGCTACTTCCAAGATGACAAAGTCCGGTGTAATCCTCGGCACCGTCGCATATATGGCCCCTGAGCAGCTTATGGGGGAGTCCATTGATGAGCGTGCGGACGTCTTTTCAATCGGCGCGATCATGTATGAACTCTTCTCCTATCAGAAACCATTTGGCGGAGACACAATTACCCAGGTCATGGGGAGCATCATAAACACCAGCCCCGGCGATATCAAAGGAGTGGATAGTTCTATCAATTTCCTGATTCAGCACGCGCTGGAGAAGGAAAGAGATCGTCGCTACCAGACAGTGAAGGAATTGCGGACCAATGTGGAACAACTGCTCGCATTGGAAAAAAAGAAGCGTATTCGAAGTCGGAATATCATTGACAAAACAATTACATCTCAGATTCAGGATGTGAAGGCACAACTGAAGAAGATTGAAGTGATAAAGGAAGAGATTCGGGAACAACTTGATAAAGCAGAGCTCGCCTTAAAGGAAGATCGGTTTGATGATGCCATCCACGCTGCGGAATTGGTGTTGAAACGGGACAATGCCCATCAGAAAGCCGAGAAGATCCTTGCCCACGCAAAGAAATACCAGGAACTGAAAAAAGAAGAAGAAAAACACAAATTGCGCTGGATCCATGACCGTCTTGAAGAAGCACAGGAAGCCATGGATAACGAACATCACATGCACGCCTGTGAATTGTGCGAGAGCATCCTCAAAGTGGATGACCAGAACAGCGACGCCAAAGTGATTAAAGCCGTTTGTATTAAAAAGATAAGGGATTTTCTTGAAAAAGTCGAAAAGACTGATCATACTTGATCTGGACGGCACTTTGGTTGACTCCCTGACTGACATTGCCGCTTCTTTGAACCATTCCGCAGAAAAACTTGGATTTCCTGCTTTCCTGCCTGACACCGTGCGGTCATTTGTGGGCGACGGAGTCCAGGTGTTGATCGAACGCGCCTTTCCGATGGACGAATCTGTCCAAAAAAAGGCATTGCCCCTTTTTCTAAACCACTACAAAACTCATCTCTTGGATGGTACTCGTCTCTTCCCAGGCATTGAACCGTTGCTACTGAGCTTGAAACAGGAGGGCTTTCGAATGGGAGTGTTGTCTAACAAACTGGAAGAATTGAGCCGAAAGGTAGTGGCGAGCTTCACCGGTCTTGCGGATGCTATTTCCTTTGTGTATGGCGGGGATAGTTTTAAGGAGAA
>CBEUWV010000159.1:0-5078 GCA_965546895.1 uncultured bacterium | reverse complement strand
AGGTCTTGCGTATTCAGGGATACAAAACGGACCGGGGAAGAGTTTATTTGCAATCCCTGTCACTATCAACCATCCACAAGGCCATAAGCGCCTCAGGTTGCGTAAGGAGTGAGAGGCTTCTTATTTCTTCTTTACTTAACCTTGGTCTTGTCTTTACTTGTCTTCTTCTGAAGCTCACTGAGCTTCAGAAGCTGCACTTCACCGTTTTTTCTGTTTTCGTACTGGAGGGAGATGGTGTTGTTTTGGGTTTCGAAGCCGTAGAGGTCGCCGATTTCGGGACGGTCCGAGTCGGGGAGTACCTGTTTTTTCAGATCGGTGCGGTATAAGAGGTACCGGGTTTCTACACGACCGGGTCCGGGATGGGAGGGCATTTGAATAAGGATGACCCATTCTTTGTCCGGGCTGACTTCCACAATCTGAAAAATGGAATCTACATCTTTTACCAGTATGTCTTTTGTCCCGTCCGTCCGGTTCAGAAAGACGCTATGCTCGTCTCCATCGGTGCTGATAGCTCTTACCGGGGCTAACTTTCGGGAAATGGATTTCGGAAATGTGAAGGAGAGTTCCGACAGGCAGGTGTCATTCCATTTGCTTCCCCGGTAGACGGACTGGATTTTGCAGGAGACGATCAGGAAGCGCTGAACTTTTTCCGGTACGAGACCCTTATGCCGCCTGAAGAATAAGGATTCTGCCTTGTCTAGAAAATTTCGGATTTCGGTCCTTCCGAAGGGAAAGGGGATTTCCTGTTTTTCCACGCGATCTGCCAGTGTGATGCTTTTTTCAACGGGGAATTGCAGCGCCTCAAAATCTGTGGCCAGTTCCGTAGCGTGTCCTTCAATAGAGAATGCAGCAAAGCACGTGATTATCGTGCCTTTTATCCGATTGTTTTTGGCAAAAAGTGCCGGGCTCTTTCCGTAGCCGTTGACAAGTCTGATTTTGTTCGGGATGCCCCGCACCGCCACCTTCAGTTCCTGGCCGATTCCGCTATCCGGTTCCCCTTCGGCCCAGCAGGTAGCCGGGTTGCCGTCAAACAGGTTCCGAGCACCGTATTTCCCCAAATCTGCTGGGTTCTTCGGTGCATTCAGTTCCGAGCTGGCAGAGTAAAGCTGCTGACAGCAATCCCGAAGCAGAAGTGTTTCCCACTTTCCTTTTTCAGTGGATACAGCCGGCAAAGCAACAAGCAGGAAAATAATAATTAATGCGTACTGTTTCTCCCGCCCGAATCCCATTCTTTTGTCACTCATCACCCTTCACTCATCACGGCGCCTTCGGCGCACGAAACTCCTTCATCTTTTCCGCGTAGGTGGACAGCGCCTGATTTACCATATAGTGGACGGTGCCTTCGGTGTGAATATCTCCGGCGGGAATGCCGGTGAGAAGTTCAATGCCCTGGTCAATGGTATCAGCCGCATAGATGTGGAATTCGCCCCGGTTGACTGCGTCAATGATGGAGCGGCACAGGTTCAGGTTTTTCACGTTACTGGCCGGGATCATGACGCCCTGGGAACCGGTAATGCCTTTTTCTCTGCATATTCTGTAGTATCCCTCAATTTTATGGTTCACGCCCCCCACCGGCTGAATTTCTCCGTACTGGTTGACGGAACCGGTGACGGCAATTTCCTGGCGAATGGGAATGTTGCCGATGGCAGACAGCAGCGCATAGAGCTCCGTGGAAGAGGCGGAGTCTCCGTCCACACCCCCGTACGATTGTTCAAAACAAATGGTGGCATTGATGGAGAGGGGGAAGCTGTGGCCGTATGTGCCCTGGATGTAGCCGCTTAGAATCAGTACACCTTTGTTGTGGATGTTTCCGGACATTTCAGCTTCCCGTTCGATGTTGACAATGCCATCACTGCCGAGAGAAACCCGGGCGGTGATTCGGCTGGGGGTACCGAAAGCGTAAAATTCGTAGTCATGGACGGCCAATCCGTTGACCTGACCGACCTTTTTCCCTTTGGTGTCGATGAGGATGGTGCCTTCCCTGTAAAACTCAATGGAACGCTCTTCCAGGAGGTTGAACCGCTGAATCCTTGCGTGATTGGAATCCTCCACATCCTCTGCTTCCACCCGCTTATGCTTCCGGCTTCTGGCCGTGAAACTGGCTTCCCGCATGATGTCGGCAATGAGATGAAATCGAGCTGTGAGTTTTTCCCGGTGGTCCGCCATCCGTACTGATTCGTTGAGAAGTGCTGCCACCGCATCGGCAGTGAAGGGCAGTAATTTTTCGTCGTCACAGATTTTTTTCAACACGGTCAGATAGTCCCGGATATTGTCGTCATTGATGGCAATGTCTCCGTTGAATTCAGACAGCACTTTGAAAATCTTCTTGAATTCATCATCTTTGCTATAGAGTGTGTAGTAAACACCTTCATCCCCCAGAATAATGACTTTTACACGGATCGGCACCGGGGCGGGTTTCAGGGTGATGGAATGGAGAATATCCTCTGTTTCCCGTTCGATCTGAAGAAACTTGTGTTTCAGTGTCCGTTTCAGTTTGGACCAGACAGTCCCACCGCTCTGAAAGAGGTCCGTTGCGTTTACAACAAGATAACCCCCGTTGGCCTTCAGGAGTGAACCGGCTCGTATTTCAAGAAAAGTGGCGGTCTTCCGTCCCTGAATGTCACTGGCGGTGTCAATGGTGCCGAAGAGGTTGGCCCCGGTGGGAGTTCGTTCCATGACGACTGGTGCGCCGGAAAGGCCCCCATTATCCACGGCAACATTCACAGACAATTCCGGAAAAAGATTTTCAGGAGAAGTATCGCTGTTGATGGCTTCAAGAAAAGGATAAATCCTTTCTTTTATGTGTTCTGTAACGGTTTTCAGGTAAGCGGAAATGTCAGATTTTACCTGCTGTTGCACCCGGGTAAAACACCGTTCAACAACGGGAATGACTGTTTTCAGGTTGTAATCGAGGAGCTGATTGTTAAGAGAGGTTTTTTCCCGTTCCAGCTCCAGTGCGATGCCGTTGAATTTTTCCAGGAGACTGTCCCGTTGTTCCATGAGTTTGTGCATGTCCTGTTCCGACATCTTTCCTGCTGCAGCCAGCGTCCGAACATCATCCATGGACACAACTTTGTCCTCTATTAGGGGAAGGACATCGGTCTGGAGTGTCTCTCCGGCCCGTTGCTGAATCAGCTGAAAATGTTGTGCGGCGGCTTCCTTTTCAAACTCAACCAGCAGATCGCTTTCCCTGGAGGTGACAGAGGCGATGATTTGCTTGGTTTTCTCTTTGTAATGGGGGTCTTCAAAGAGTTTTGGAATGTGTTCTTTCATCTCCTTGACAGAGTCCCGAAGGGCTGTCGCGAACACCTTGCCTCTTCCCGGAGGAAGAAAGAGGACTGTGGGCTGGATCGGGTCCGCAAAATTGTGGACAAAGCAGATGTCAGGAGGGGTGGATTCTTTGGCTGAAAATTCTTCCAGCATGGACTGGAGAGTCGTCATTCGACCGGTTCCGGACAAGCCGGTAACGAAGATGTTGTAGCCATCATGTTTAATGGAAAGTCCGAACTTTAGAGCTTCAACCGCCTTGGGCTGGCCAACGATGCCGGTGGCAGGTTTAATGTCATCCGTAGACTTGAAACTCAATTCCTTGCCACAATATCGAAATTCCAGATCCGCTGCAGTCAGTTCCCTCATGTCCATGCCTCCTTGTCCTCAGTTTACAGAGATGCCGGCACCGATTGCCAGCATCCGTTCCAGTGGAATCAGTGCCTGCTTTGCAATGATCGGGTCCACATTTACGGCGCTCTCTCCGGTTTCAATCGCTCTCAACACCAGTTCCAACGTAATTTTCTTCATGTTGCGGCAGACCAGTTTCGGGGAAGCCAGGATGAATTGTTTCTCGGGAACGGCTTTTTTCAATGGGTGCAGCATCCCTTCTTCCGTGACGATAATGACAATATTTCCCGGAGCTTTCCGGGACTCAGGAATCATTCTGGAAGTGGAGCAGACCACGTCTGCAATTCCCACCACATCCGGCTGGCATTCCGGGTGGGCAATCACCAGCGCGTTTTCATGTACCGCCTTGATTTGCAGAATCTCCTCCACCAGTACCCGCTGGTGCACGATACAGTGTCCGTCCCAGAGCAGCAGCTTTTTCTGTGTGTGTTGCTGTACAAAATGCCCCAGATTGGCATCCGGCGCAAAAATCACTGTTTCAGAATCAATGGCATTTACGACCCGGGCCGCATTGGCAGAAGTGCAGCAATAGTCACTTTCCGCCTTCACGGCAGCACTGGAGTTGATGTACGTGACCACCGGAATCCCGGGATTCTCCGTTTTCAACGACCGCAGCCCTTCTGCGGTAATGGTGTCCGCCAGTGGGCATCCCGCGTCTATGGCCGGCAGCAGGACGGTTTTGTCCGGTGCCAGAATCTTGCAGGATTCAGCCATGAAGTGAACGCCGCAGAACACCACCGTATCCTGATGAAGCTGTTTCGCTTTCAGTGCCAGCTCAAAGGAATCTCCCACAATATCGGCGACGTCCTGGACCTCAGGACGCTGGTAATTGTGGGCCAGAATCACGACTCCTTTTTCCCGTTTGAGTTTGAGAATCTGCTTTGAAATGTTCGCTGTCATAGAGTTACTCCAGTATCGTATTATCAATGAGCCTGGTTCGTCCGAAATAAACGGCCAGAGCCAGTATGGCCCGGTCGGTCACATTTTTAAGTGGCGCAAGCGTCAGGTAATCCACCAGTTCAACGTAATCAATCTTTGCAAGGGGTTGTTTCTGAATTTCCTTTTCTGCTTTGGTGAGTAAAACGGCTGCTTCCCTTTCTCCAGCTTTGAAATGACGTTCCACAAGTCGAATGGCCTTTGACAGGCAGACAGCCTGTTCCCGCTCATCCGGATTCAGATAGACGTTTCGGGAAGACATGGCAAGGCCGTCTTCTTCACGAACAATGGGTTCAATGTGCATCCGGATGGGCAGATGAAAATCAGTAATCATCTGTTCCAGAATCCTGGCCTGCTGAATATCTTTCTGACCGAAATAACTGTCAGTGGGGCGTATGATGTTAAAGAGTTTCAACACAATGGTCATCACACCCCGAAAGTGGCCAGGTCGTTTTGCCCCGCAC
>CBEUWV010000158.1:0-5105 GCA_965546895.1 uncultured bacterium | reverse complement strand
TTCGTTGGCTACAAGGTAACCCCGACGATTTCCCTTGAAATTCGCGGGTGTCTATTGTAGCTTCAGTCGGTGGTGTCGGCCAGATTAATTTCACAGCAACAAAAGACCGGCTGATTCGTTTAACAGCTCGAGCCAAACAGAGCTCGAATGAAAAACACGAAGGAGTGACAGAGGATGAAGAAACAAATGAAAACAATCGCACTGGTATTGCTGATCACACTGGGACTCACCAGTTCCGCTTACACATTTGAAGCCCTGAAGAAAGGCGTGGAACCGGGTAAATGGACCCAGGATCTCACCGCGGCCACCACCTACGCCAAAGACAACAACCTCCCCATCATGGTCATGTTTACAGGGTCGGATTGGTGCTATTGGTGCAAACTGATGGACAAGACCGTTTTTTCAGGAAATGAGTTTTTCGATTGGGCCAAAGACAATGTCGTTCTGGTTGCAATTGATTTCCCGAGGGATAAGAGTAAGGTTCCTGCTGAGTTCCAGTCTCGCAACCATCAGCTTGGAAAGGATTTCAAAATCCGCGGTGTTCCAACCTACGTTTTTTTGAAGTCGGACGGCCAAACCGAAATCGGCAGGCTGACAGCGGGAAAAGGCAAGACTCCCCAGAGCTTTATTAAAGAAATTGAAGGTCTTCTGAAGAAATAAGACAGATACAGAATTAAAAGCGGGCAAATGCCTGCTTTTTTTGTTCACAAGGAGAAATGTGCATTTACTTTTGAATCTTTTGCAACGATTTGTGATCGAAACAATATTTCTTTTCAATGAAATGGCAATTTACCTGCTTTTGGGATTCTTCCTCGCCGGGTTGATTCATGCCTTCCTGCCCAGCCACAGGATTGAAGCTGCTATCGGCCGGCCCGGCATGTTTTCTTCATTGAAAGCGGCCCTTTTCGGTGTTCCCATGCCGCTTTGTTCCTGTGGAGTGGTTCCCACGGCTTTGTCTTTAAAGAAAAGCGGTGCCACCCGTGGGGCCGTCGTTTCTTTCCTCATCGCAACCCCCCAGACCGGTGCGGACAGCATTGCCGCGACCTGGAGTATGCTGGGCCCGGTATTTGCGATTTTCAGACCCTTTGTGGCATTTGTTACCGGTACCATCGGCGGTTCCCTCACCGATCTGGGACAAAGGGCTGAAGAAGGCACCGCAGCAGAAGACAAACCAAAAACAGAAGCAACCAAAACTGTGAGAGAGCGGATTCGTCTGACTTTCAGTTACGGATTCGGACAGCTTCTCGGTGATATCGCCAGATGGATCGTAATTGGAATCCTCATCGGAGGACTGATAGCGGCTCTGGTTCCTGAAAATTTTTTCCATCAATTTGTCGGAAATCCCGTTCTTGCCTATGGCCTCATTCTCCTTGTAAGTGTGCCAATTTATGTCTGTGCCACCGGCTCCATCCCCGTTGCGATGGCTTTAATCATGAAAGGGCTTTCCCCCGGAGCGGCATTTGTATTTTTGATGGCGGGCCCTGCCACCAACACAGCCAGCCTCGCTGTTCTATGGAAAACAATCGGCAAAAAAGCTACACTGATTTATCTGACCACAATTGTTGGCGGAGCCGTTCTCGGTGGCGTTGTATTTGACACATGGTTTTCTTCTGCATTTACGAAGAGCTATGCCGCTGTTCATCATGGAAGTGAATGGTTTGAGTGGGTCAAGACCGGGGGCTCCGTAGCTCTGGCACTCCTTTTGATACATTCTCTCTGGCCTCACAGGAAAGAGACTGCCTGTGAAATTCCGAAGCCCTCGGCGGGACTCAAAATAACGGTTCTGGGTATGACCTGCAACCATTGTAAAATGACTGTAGAAAATGCTGCCAAATCCGTTCCGGGTGTCACAGCGGCCGAAGCGACACCGTCTGAGAACACGCTTACGGTTTTTGGTCAGGCGGATGAAAAGGCCATCAGAAAGTCGGTGGAAAAGGCCGGATACACCACAGCATAGTACCTTTCCAGTGATATAATCCCGTGGCCCGAACAAGTTTCAGGAGGCGGTGGTATGACAGACAGCCCGGAAAAGAAACCTTCTCTCCTGACCCTCCATGGAAAAACCATTGAAATTCCGGTAACGGATACAGATTCACTCTTTATGCGTCGTTTCTGTGAAAACCCGGAAGGAAAACCGGTTTTGATGGTCCATGGCGCCATTGAAGACAGCCATATTTTTTACTCTGAATCCGGCAGGGGACTGGCCCCCTTTCTTGCAAAGCAGGGATTTGACGTTTATGTGGCTGATTTCCGCGGACATGGCAGCAGTGCCCCGGCTATCAGTAAAGAAAGCCGCTACGGACAATACGAAATGATCTGTGAAGATTTTCCAGCCATGATGCAGGCTGTTCACCATGAACGCGGCAACATTCCTGTTTCTGTCGTTGCCCATTCATGGGGCGGTGTCATTGTTTCCTCTGCACTGGCACGATTTCCTGATATCCGGGATTCGGTTTCCAGCCTGGTGTACTTTGGGTCTAAACGGGTTGTACGGGCAAGAAATATCCAGAAATTCCTGAAAATAGATCTGATGTGGAAACTGTTCGGTAGCATTTTATCTTACTTGTACGGTTATCTGCCAGCTCGCCGGTTTTCCATGGGAGCGGATAATGAAACCCTCGGTTATTTTCGGGAAGGCCGCCAATGGATCCGCCCGGGGCGATGGACAGACCCCCGGGACGGTTTTGACTATGAAGCTGCTGCAGGCGGAGCATTGTTTCCCCCTGCCCTGTTCATCGCCGGTGCAGGGGACAAATGCCTCGGATTTCCCGGGGACGTCAAGGCGTTCATGGCCGAACATGGAAAAGAACAGCCCTTTCAGTACCTTCTCCTTTCAAAGGAAAACGAAAATCTCCTGGACTATGGTCACATTGATATGCTGGTTGGAGAAAGCGCGGCCCGAGATCATTTTCCACAAATAGCCCATTGGCTTCAGAAACCAGACAGTTAACCTCACTGATCTACCCGTGGGATGAAAAACAGGGAAAAAGAATTTTTACCGCAGAGGGGAAAAGAAGTGTTCTGTTTTCAGTTTTCAGGTTTTCAGTGTTCTGACAACGGAAAAGAGAAGCAGGAAATAGCCGTTTACTTTTTGTCCACCTATCACCCTCCACCATTCACTATCCACGGACGACCCGAAGGGGGCGTCCCCCTCTCCACAAGTCACAAATCACGAATCACAAGTCACAGGCTCTCATCCAACATGGCGCGAATTTGGTGGGCAACTGTATCGATGGTATAGGGCTTGTAAATCAAAGCATCCGGGATTTCGCCGTGTCCATTGAGAAAATCATCCGTATAACCGGTGCAAAAAATCACGGGAATTGACGGGAATTGTGTCCGGATAGCCTCAGCCAACTCCATCCCACCCATTTCGGGCATGATTATATCGGTAAACACGAGGGAGATTTCACCCGGCTGGTGTTGAAGTACCGAAAGCGCCTTCCTGCCATTTTCCACCGGAACGACCCGGTAGCCCATACGATTGAGCCCACTTGCGGCAAACCTCCGAACTCCCTCATTGTCTTCCACCAGCAGAATTGTTTCATCGCCCTTTGCTTTTACCTCTGCCAATGGTGCGGACTGGTACTCCGGCTTCACTTCCCCCTCAGCAATGGGCCAGTATACACGGAAAGCCGCTCCCAGTCCGGGGGATGATATTACGTCAATGATGGCATTGTTCTGTTTCAGAATTCCATATACAGTGGACAGTCCCAGCCCGGTACCTTTCCCCATGGGTTTGGTGGTATAAAAAGGCTCAAAGATGTGATCGATCAGTTCATCCGACATGCCGCAGCCAGTGTCCGTAACCTCCAGCAACGCAAAATTTCCCGGCGAAACACCTTCAAAACGACGGGCCAGTTTTTCGTCCACATATACCTGTCCGGTTATAACGTGGAGGTTACGGGGCTGTGGCTGCCCCGCCATGGCATCATAGGCGTTGACTACGAGATTCATCAGAATCTGCTGGATCTGGCTTTCATCCGCGAGAACGGGTATGACTTCCCGGGTCGTTTTCAACTCAAAGTGGATGTCCGCACCGATAAGGCGACGCAGCATGCTGTCCATTTCCGTAACAACCCGGTTCAGGTTCAGAATTACCGGCTTAATCATCTGCCTCCGGCTGAACGCCAGCAATTGCCCGGTTAATTTTGCTGCCCGCTTCCCTGATGTGAGGATTTCAACAAAATGACGATGGAGTGCGCTGCCCTTCCTGGATTTAACGGTGCCCATTTCCGCGTTCCCCACAATAGTTGTCAAAATATTATTAAAATCATGGGCAATTCCACCTGCAAGTTTCCCAATCGCCTCCATTTTTCGACTCTGGTTCAGCTGCTCTTCCAATTCCACTTTTTCCGTAATATCCGTTTTGATCCCCGCATAGTGAGTTACCTGACCCGCCTGGTTTTTCAGCGGGAAAATCAGTGCTTCTTCCAGATAGAGTTCACCATTCTTTCGCCGGTTTTGCAACTGGCCCCGCCAACTTCCACCCCTAAACAGGTACGCCCAGATTTCTTCATAGGTATTCACGGGCGTTTCCCCGCTCTTGAGAAATTCCGGATTCCTCCCCAGGGCTTCGGCAGCCGAATAGCCAGTCATTTTTTCAAACCCCTTGTTCACATAAACCAGGTTTAGCTTCAAATCGGTAATCATGATTGCTTCTGTTGTCTGCTCAATTACCGACGAAAGCCGTGTTTTCTCTGCTTCCATTTTCTTTAATTCCTGGATATTACTCAACGTTACAATCACCTGATCCAGTGCGAGTTTTCCTTCCACTGTTGGTGCATACCACTCCAGGATGGCCGGAATCCTCTCCCCCGATACTGTCTGAACAGGAATTTCTGAAATGAAATGATTTGCCCGGTTCCAGATTGTCAGAAGTTCTTCCATAAAGATGGGATCACTTTCTTCAGTAAACAATCGGTCCAAGCTTCCCAGCAGCTGCCCTCTATCCGTGACACCGAAGAACTGAAGCGTTGCATTGTTCACAGAAATAACCTTCACCAGAGCTGCTCCTTCCCGGATCTTATCTGGGTTCTCCTTCAAATAAACGCACAGATCTTCTACCCCGTCAGCCCTCAGTTTTTCCAGCCATTGCCCCACAC
>CBEUWV010000157.1:0-5128 GCA_965546895.1 uncultured bacterium | reverse complement strand
TCCACCGAAACTGGCCACTTCCCGTACCAGTTTGGATGATAGGTAGGAATATCGTTCGTCCGGCATCATGAACACGGTGTCCACTTGCTTCAACAGCTTTCGATTCATCAATGCCATCTGGAATTCATACTCAAAATCGGAAATTGCCCGAATCCCACGTAAAATGGCGTCCGCGCCGCTTTCCCGAACATAATTTACCAGTAATCCACCAAAACTGGTTATCTCAATTCGGCCGGGAAGAACATCCCGTGTGGCTTCGGCAATCATTTCCATTCGTTCTCCTACGGTGAACATGGTGTCTTTTTCCCGGTTGATAAGGACCGCGACAATTACGCGATCGAAGAGTTTCATGCCTCTGAAAATAATGTCCAGGTGACCGTTTGTTACCGGGTCAAAGGTGCCGGGATAAACTGCCGTCCTCATTGTTTCCTCCCGGCAGATTCTTCTCGGATCATTTCTTCTTTTCCTCTTCTGGTGTCACAGTTTCTTTTTCCGGTTGTGCTTTTACTTCCGGCTTTGTTGTATCGGTTTTCTTGATTACTTTTGCTGCCGCTATGTTTTCAAGAAAGCGATTGATGTCAATCATGGAAAGGGTTCCGTTGTCTGACATCGGTACGATGGAGATTTTCTTCCCTTTCAGAGCATCGGCCAGGCGCTTGGCTACTACATTTGATCCGCCGCTTCCCGATAGAGCCTGATTGAGACGGGCCAATGCAGCCGCAGTTGCCTTTTTTTGTGCCAGGGCGGCCTCTGCCTGTTTTTGTGCTGCATAAAGGAGCGCATCACCCTTGAGTTTTGCCTGGTCCATTTCCCCCTTGGCATCTTCAATTACACGATTGGCATCCGCGCTGGCGTCAAAGACTCTTCGTTTTACATCTTCCTTTGCGGCTTCGGTAAGGGAGGCATATTCCTGCGCTTTCTGGTCGTACAGTTTCCGATCCTCAATTGCTTTCTGGTAGTCAGGGGCAAAATGGTAGTCATTTACCAGCACATCGGTGACCTCGATACCCAGCGGAGAGAAGGCCTTTTCAAGCAGTTGTTTCCCCTCCACTACCTGACCTTCTCTTTTGCTGGCATCGTAGAATTCTTCGGAGGAGAGTTTGCCCAGCGCATAACGGAGGATACCTCGAGTAATGGGACGCACTGCAGTTTCTTCAATTTCCGGAACTGTTTCTCCCACATTTCTGACCGTGAGCCATGCCTTTTGGGGATTGACCCGCCAGCTTACGGTTATATCTACCCACAAGTTATTTCCATCTGAAGTTTTCAATTTCAGGTCGTCCACGTGGGGGCGGGAACCTTCTCCGGGTTTTTTTGTCATTTCCAGTTTCTGTTCCGTTTTGTTCAGGATGCTGAATCCGGTGAAAGGCGGAATGTAAATATGATAGCCGGTGCCGTAAGCTTCCTCATTTACGCCGGTATTCCCAGTGAACGAAAAGTATGTGGTCCTAACTCCGACTTCGTTGGTATCCACTTTTGCGCACCCCATGGTGAAAAGGAGCATCAACAAGCCCGGGAAAAGAATGGCCATGCGTTTCATTTTTCCACTCCTGTCATTTTGAGAAGGGACTTCAGATCCAATGGATTTACCCCCTGTTTGCCTCCGGATTGGACAACAATCTTGTCCAGTCCTTTCAGCACATCTGCCATTTGCAGCGCGACGATTCTTTGCCCACCCGGTCCAGTCATAGCGTTTGCAATCAGCACATCACCCTTAGCTTTTGCCGTCTGGACCAATTGGTCGGCTTCCGCCTTTTTCAATTCCAGGTACAGGCTTGCATCGGCACGGATCTTTTGAGCTTCAGTGTCGCCCCTGGCGATTTCCACCTTCGCCATGGCGATTCCTTTTGCCTGTATCCGGGCGGCTTCAGCTGCCTCTTTACTGGACGCAGACCGTGACTGATTCAACAGAGTGGTCTGGTCTGCCAGTTTTCGGTTTTCAATTGCTTTTTCATATTCCGGCTGGTAATGAAAATCACGGATCAATACCTGAACAGCTTCGATACCATTGGAACGAACCCGCCGATTAAACTCGGCCCGTGCATCCTGCAGTTTCTTTTCGCGCTGTTCAGCATTGTAGAAACCTTCCGCGTTCAATTCACCGAGCTTGTATTTCAGGACCGCAATAAATTCCGGTCTTACCTTTCTGTGCAGGAAGTCGTGTCCAAGTGTGGACAACAACCGGGCGGCACCGAAAGGCATGATCCGGAACAGCAGTGTGGCATCCACGTAGATTGTGGTTCCGTCACTGGTTTGAATGTCCACGTTATCATTGTTGTTCCGGTCCCCATGTCCAGGCAGGGAGGTTAACTCCAGTTTCTGAATCCGGCCCGAAAAGATGTCCAGCTTTTCAGCAAATGGTAAAATTACATAAAGACCCGGTTTCAACGCCGTCTTTTCGACACCCTTGGCCCCGGTAATGGGAAACAGGCGCGTTTTTACACCAATCTCTCCCCGGTCCACCCGTTTCAAGCCCAGGACAAGGAGTGGTACAGCTATCAATAGCAGAATCAGAAAGAAGCCAAGCACTTTCTTACTCATTGTTTCCCCCAATCAGTTCAGCGGCGTGTTTTAATGAAGTCTCTGTAATCTCGCGGCCGCCGGTCATCCGCGCGATTTCCTGAAGGCGCTGTTCTTTTGATAGAAATTGTACCATTGTGCGGGTACGACCTTCAACCACCGTTTTTGTTACGGAGAAATGACAACTTGCGGCTGCAGCCACCTGCCCCAGATGAGTCACGCACAAAACCTGTCGGCTGCGGGACAACTGGTCAAGTTTTGCAGCCAGTGAGACGGCTGCCTGTCCGCCGATTCCGGCATCCACCTCGTCGAACACAGCGGGGATCGGGTCTTCGTTTCCTGCCGATATTACTTTGATTGCCAGCATGATGCGGGCGATTTCGCCTCCGGATGCCACTTTCGCCAGAGGCTTCAATTCTTCACCCACGTTGGGAGAAATCAGCAATTCGGCATGGTCCAATCCGGTTTCTCTGTGGGAGAATGACAAAATAGCTTCCGGTAAAAGTTCCGGCTTAGCATCACTAGTGAAGCCGAATCGAATCTTTACATCCGGCATTGCCAGTGCGGTGAGCTCATTCCTCAGTTTGTCCGCAAAACCTGTCGCGGCATTCTTTCTGGTTCCGGATAAATGACTTGCCGCATCCCACCACTTTTGATGGTCGGCAAGGAGTTCCTGTCCCTGCTCCTTTACCCTGAATTCCAATTCTTCCAGATCGCTTAACCTTTCCCGACAATTCTGCAGATGCTCGCCGATTTCTTCGTAACTGTCGCCATATTTTCTCTGAAGTTTTTCAATCTCCACGAGACGGGATTCAATTTCATCAAGGGACATACCGCTTTCCTGCATTTCCATTCCGATTTCCGAAATGTCCTGCTCGAGCTCTGAGAGCAGGGCCATGGTTTGATTCAATGGTTCCCGGTAGGGCTGAAAACGGGACTGAAGGGGAGCCACCTTCTCTACGAGAGAAGTCAGATGAACCAGTGTGCCGGCCACCCCCTCCCGTTCCTCATCGTGAAACAGGGTCTCCATTTCTTCCAGTGCTTCCTTGATTCGACCGGCATTTTTCAGAAAGGATTTTCTTTCCATCAATGTCGCAAGCTCTTCCGGTTTCAAATCAACCGCCTCAATCTCCCGAATCTGATACCGGAGCAGGTCCATTTCCTGATTTTTTTCTTTCTCATCCAGTAGAAGAGAGCGATATTTGTTTTTTGTTTCTATAACATTGCGGGTCATATCGGCAAGAGTATTCAGTTCCTTTTCTGTACCGGCGAAGGCGTCCAGAAACCCCAGATGATTTTCCGGTTGCAACAGGAGTTGCTGGTCATTCTGGGAATGAATCTGTACCAGTTCCCGTCCAATTTCTGCCAATCTGTTCAGTGGAACCAGTTCTCCATTGACAAAAGCACGGCTGGGGCCGTTGCGGTGGATGACCCGTTTGATTTCCACCGGCTCAGTCATGGGGATTTCCCATTCTTCAAGACGTTTCATTGCCTGTTTTGAAATATTTACGAAGAGGCCTTCCACAATTGCCCGATCATCCCCCGTTCGGATCATCTCCCGATAGGCCCGGCCACCGGACAATAATCCAACGGCATCAACCACAATGGACTTTCCCGCACCGGTTTCACCTGTCATAACGTTGAACCCCTCTCTCAGTTCAATTTCAAGGTCATCGGCTATGGCCAGTCCCCGGATATGCAGGTAGCTCAGCATGACTCCACCTCCAGCGGCAGTTTCAACCGGACCAGAGTTCCTTTGTCCGGTTTTGAAAACAGATCCACCCCTCCGCCGTGTTCTTTCATAATCATCTGTGTAATGTGCATTCCAAGGCCGCTGCCGGTCAGTTTGGTGGTGTAGAATAATTCAAAAACCTTTTCCATTGATTTCTCCGGAATGCCAGGGCCGAAATCACGAATGTTAATGTACAGATACTTATGGTTCCGGGATTCGGAACACCAGATACGAATCGTTCCACTTTCTTCACTGGCTTCAATCGCATTTTTCAGCACATTCAGAACAGCTCTTCTGAGTTGATTGTGATCTCCCTTGACAGTGGGGACTTCCTTTTCCAGAAGGTCCAGATCAATTTTATGGTGGTTCAGAGACTCTCGCATCAGTCTCACCACCTCGTTCACAATATCCATGGCTGACAGTTCCTCCATTTCCAGTACCGGCATCCGGACAAAAGAGAGGTAGTCATCCGTGATATTGCTGAGATGGGAAACCTCCGTGTCCACTGTCCTCAGAAGGCGCCGGATATCGGCACTCCGCTTCACTTCCAGTTCGTCCAATTCATCTGCAACCAGCTCCAGGTTGAGAATAATGGAACTCAGCGGGTTACGGATTTCATGAGCAACCTGTGCTGCCATCTGTCCCACCACCGACAGTCGTTCATGCTGAATGGCTTTTTTCTGCAGTTTCCTTTCCCGCGTAATGTCCCGCACAATAGCGGAAAATCCAATAACCTTCCCTGCGGCGTTTCGGACAACGGTACGGGTAAGGTTTACTGTAATGCGTCTGCCGTCTTTTCGAAGCCGGTCCGTGACATAGTCCCGGATGAAACCCTTTTCCAGAGCTTCTTTTGTGAAGTAAGCCAACTCTTCCTGT
>CBEUWV010000156.1:0-5135 GCA_965546895.1 uncultured bacterium | reverse complement strand
GGGGCGATTGCCACATCTACCTCACTTGTGTCCGCATATAGTTCCAGGAAACGGGCAAAAAATTCTTTCGTTTCCCTGATCCCGTTGTGCATTTTCCAGTTGCCGGCAATAAATAATTTTCTCATTTTCCTTCCCCTTTCTGCGCCAGGATTTCAATGCCCGGCAGTTTTTCCCCTGACATGTAGGCCAGCGATGCCCCTCCTCCGGTGGAAATATGGGTGATTCCATCTTCCAGCCCGGCTTTTCGGACTGCCGCCGCACTGTCTCCACCACCGATAATGGCGGTAGCATCGGATTCCGAATACGCCCATCGGTCCGTTCCACAATACTGTTTTGGCCTGCGCCAGAATGCCTTTGAACCGGACAATGGTTTCGGGGCCGATATCCAGTCCCATGTAGCCCTCCGGAATTTCTTCGCCCGCAGTGATAATGATATCTTTTGGGCTGTCAAAGGAATCGGCAGCCACGTGGTCCACCGGAAACTCCATGGGGACCTGCAATTCTGCCGCCTGTTCCATCAGGCTTGCCGCCATTTCCAGACGGTCTTCTTCGACTCTGGAGTTACCAATATTCACGCCACTCACCTTCAGGAAGGTGTAGGCCATGGCTCCGCCAATGAGAATTCTGTCCACGTTTCCCATGAGGTGTTGAATAACCGGGATTTTATCACTTACCTTCGCGCCGCCGAGAACGACAACGTAGGGGCGGCTCGGATCTTTCAGCACTTCATCAAAGTAGTGGATTTCTTTTTCCACGAGAAATCCCGCCGCCGGATCTTCAAACAACGATGGCAGCGCGTGTACAGAGGCATGGGCCCGATGACAGGTACCGAAGGCATCATTGACGTACAAATCTGACAGTTTTGCCAGAGCGCCGGCAAATTCTCCATCGTCCTTTTTCTCTCCAGGATGAAACCTTAAGTTTTCCAGGAGCAGAATATGCCCCGGTACCAGGTTCAGTGCTGCTTTTTCTGCAGTTTCCCCAATCACATCCTTACTGAACTGCACTGATTCTCCAAATATCTCCTGCAAACGGTGAAATACCGGAGTCATTGAAAATTCTTCCTGGTATCCAATTCCATCCGGTCGCCCCAGATGGGAAGCCAGCACCACCGCCGCGCCCTGTTCCACCGCGTAGCGGATGGTGGGGAGAGCGGACAGAATCCGCCCGTCATCCGTAATATGCCCGTTTTTTACCGGGACATTGAAGTCCACTCGTATGAATACCCGTTTCCCCGAAAGAGGAATATCCCGCACTGTCAGTCGACTCATGCCAGTTTATCCAATCCTTGCGATGAGATCCTTGCAGCGGGAGGAGTATCCCATCTCGTTGTCATACCAGGACAACACCTTCACCATGGTTCCCTCGATTACCTGGGTAAATGCCGCATCCACGGTGGAGGACAGCGGATTGGTGTTGTAATCGCAGGATACCAGCGGCTCTTCGCTGTAGCCGAGAATTCCTTTCAATTCACCCGCGGCAGCTTCTTTCAGGACCTTACGGACAGAAGCCGTATCTGTTTCTTTTTCAACAGTAAACACGACGTCGACAAGGGACACGTTGGGGGTCGGTACGCGCACCGCAAGTCCATCCAGTTTTCCTGCGAGATGGGGCAACACAAGGCCCACGGCCTTCGCAGCGCCTGTGGAAGTTGGAATCATGGAAACGGCTGCTGCGCGCGCCCTTCTAAGGTCACTGTGAGGGAGGTCCAGAATGCGCTGATCGTTGGTGTAGGAATGGATGGTTGTCAAAAGGCCGTGTTTGACCTTGAAATTGTCATCAATCACTTTTACTACAGGAGCCAGACAATTGGTGGTGCAGGAAGCGTTGGAGAGAATGTCAAAACTGTTCAGGTCAATCGCCTTGTCATTTACGCCAAGGACCACTGTCTGCACATCTGCGCTTTTTGCCGGAGCTGAGATTACAACTTTTTTCGCGCCTGCAGTCAGATGTTTGCTTACCTGTTCCCGTGTCCGGAACAGACCCGTGGATTCCAACACAACGTAAGCATTAAATTTTCCCCAGTTCAGTTCATCCAGATTACGGATTGCCGTTATGGGAAACAGCTTGCCGTCCACCGTGATCCCCTCATCGGATGAGGTGACCTTTGCCGGAAACTTGCCGTGCACTGAATCATATTGCAGCAGGTGGGCCAGGGTCCCGTTGTCCATCAGATCATTGATTGCCACTACCTCAATCCCACAAGTAGGATCGCTGTAAATCGCCCGGAATACCATCCGTCCGATTCTTCCAAAACCGTTAATTGCAAGACGTACACTCATATTTTTGTCTCCTTTGAGAAATAATTTCTAAACCTGTCAATATTCAAAGACAGTATAGCCCGGGAATGAGACTCATTCAAGAATAATCCGGGTCCGGCCTTCCAGTGCCCGCATCATGGTCACCTCATCCGCGTACCCGATATTCCCCCCTGCAGGAATCCCCAGGGCAATCCTTGAAACCCTTATTTCCTTTCCCTTCAACCGACGGGCAATGTAAATTGCAGTAGCCTCACCGGCCACATTGGGATTGGTGGCAATGATAATTTCACGCACTTCCAACTGGTCGATCAAGGCTTCCAGTTTCTCCAGTCCCAATTCTTCCGGTCCCAGGCCGTCCAACGGGGAAATACTCCCGTGAAGGATAAAGTACAGTCCATTGAATTCCCCGACACGTTCAATGGCAAGCACATCTTCCGGCTGCTCCACAACACAGACCAATTGCTTGTCCCGGCCGTTGTCTGAGCAGATATTACAATAATTTCCCTCAGTATAGTTTCTGCACTGTTCACAATATCCGACATTGACTGCCATCTCCCGAATCGCATCGGAAAGTCTGACAGCATCCTCTCTGCGGCGTTTCAACAGGGCAAAGGCTAACCTTTCAGCACTTTTTGCCCCGATTCCGGGCAGTTTCCGCAAGTTGTCCATAACACGCTGAATTGAATCGGGATACCCCTTCATTAAGATACCCTGCTACCCGTCTCTGACATGGTTTCGCTCCTTATCCCGCAACTCCTACATCAATCCAGGAAGCATGCCGCCACCCGGAATACCCTGCAGATTTTTCTTCAGTTCTTCTTCCACTTTTCTATAGGCTTCACCCAGCGCTGCCATCAGAAGGTCTTCCAGCATTTCCCGGTCTTCCATCACCGACTCGTCCTCAATCTTAATTGCGGTTACTTCCTTGTGGCCATTTACAGTCACAGACAATACGCCACCGCCGGCAGTAGCTGTAATTCGCAATTCTTCCAGTTGGCTCTGGAGTTTCTCCTGCATCTTCTTCGCCTGTTTCATCAGAAAATTCATGTCAACCATTTATATCTTCTCCTTATTGGTTATTGCTTCCACTTCCCCGCCGAAAGTCTCCAGTACCTGCTTTACCAGCGGATGTCCCTTGAGATTTTCCTGACCCGTTCCTTCTCCTTTTTCGACAAAATAGGAAAAGGAAATCTCCACCGAATTTCCCATGGTCCGTGCCAAGTCCCGGCCCAACCGGTCCTTAAACTCCCCTTCAATCTCTTCTCTTATCAACCGGGGAATCTGTTGATGGAATCCAATGGTCAGCGAGAACCCGGAAAGGTTGAAATCCGCTGAAGCGAGAAAAGGGCGCAGATGGCTGAAAGACTCACACACCCGGTCAAACACCTCTTTTGGAGATGGTCTTGCACTTTTAACCTTGTCAGCATTGTTGGTATCCGTGGATTTTCTTTTTTCGGCTTTCTTGTTTATCGAGCTGGCAGGGGCACTTTCCGGGGCAAATTCAGTTTTCAGGCTTTTTTTTTTGCTCAGGAGATCAGTGATGGCAACAACATGTGTGGAAAAAACCATTTTCAGAACAATCAACTCCACCGCCACCCTGGCATTGAACGCGAACTTTGCCGAGGCTTCGCTTTGAACCAGCATATTCAGATATAAAACAAGGTCTTCCGCGGAGAGACGGGATGAGTCAAAGTCTTCGGGGAAAAAATCAGAGTCTTTCCGCACCACTGCGTGGAGCGCTTCCTGAAGAAAGCTTCCGAATCTGACCAGGAATTTCAGAAAATCCGTATTCTTATCTTCCAGTTCATCCAGAAGCGCAATTACCGCCCCGCCATCACTTCCAGCGATGGCATCCAGCAACTGAACATGGGCCCGTCGCCCGGCAATTCCGAGAACAGCGGAGACATCATCTTCTTTCACTTTGTCCCCTGAAAAGGAAATAACCTGATCCAGAAGACTTTCGGCGTCCCGCATGCTTCCCTCCGCTGCGTCTACGATCAGGGAAAACGCACCGTCTTCCACCGCAATGTTTTCCGTTTCCGCAATTTTTTTCAATTGCTCTTCAATCTCCCGATCCGGAATATGACGAAATTCAAACAACTGACACCTGGAACGGATTGTCGTCGGGATTTTATGAACCTCTGTAGTGGCCAGAATGAACACCACATAGGAGGGAGGCTCTTCAATAGTTTTCAACAAAGCATTGAACGCATGACCGGACAGCATATGGGCCTCATCAATAATAAAAATCTTGTAGCGGTCTCTTGTGGGGGGGAACTTGACAATTTCCTTCAAGTCCCGGATATCGTCCACACCTTTGTTGGATGCCGCATCAATTTCAAACACATCAATATCCACGCCACGGGTAATCTCGTCACAGGCCACGCATTCCAGACAGGGTGTCTCAGTGGGACCATTCTTGCAATTCAATGCCTTTGCTAGGATCCGCGCCGTTGACGTTTTCCCGGTACCCCGCAATCCGGCAAAAATAAACGAGTGATGGATCCGGTCTGTACGGATGGCATTGGTCAGTGTACGGATTATCGGCATCTGTCCGATAACATCTTCGAAGGTCTGTGGCCGCCATTTCCGGGCAATTACGTCATAACTCATTTCGCATTCTCTTTTTTTCAGATTTTCTATGGAAGCCTGGTGATCTGCGGCACATAGCCAATACCCTTAGTGCTGCTCCCGTCAGGGCCTGACACGGTTCGGAAACCGCCATTGCACAGGACCAGGCCTCCATACAAAGCCTCAAAAGTAAAAAATGGCGGAGAGAGTGGGAGTCGAACCCACGGTACCTTGCGGTACACACGATTTCCAGTCGTGCACCTTCGGCCACTCGGTCACCTCTCCGTGTCCACCGAATTCCGG
>CBEUWV010000155.1:0-5261 GCA_965546895.1 uncultured bacterium | reverse complement strand
AGTCCCACCGCATCAGTGGGGCTGACTTCAATCTCTCTGGCCCGGAATAGAAGAAAAATGAATATCATCCACCATGCTCGAAGTCCTGATGGAGAAAAGCCGGTGATGGGAAGCATCAGGGTGACAATGGCAAGTGCGGCCCATTTTCGGATGCGGGGACGGACCGGAAGGAGGAGCAGTAGCAGATAAGCCGCGGAAAAGAGAATACCAAAATGGAAACCCGACACGACAAACAGGTGGTAAATACCCAAGTCCCGGACTTTTTCTATGAAGGAATCCGGAAGCGCGTTCCGATCTCCCGCAATCATGCCCCGGAGTATTCGCCGGTTCAGCGGGGAAACCGGGATTTCAAACGGGTCCAGTTTCTCAAGAGTCCGGGAAAGGAAGGTAGCGGTTTTGATGATCATTCGATGGTCCGGTACTGTCACGGAGAAGAGGCGATGCCGGCTGAGATAAAACCATGTTCGATCCGTTCCGGTGTTCCGGTACACCTGATGTTTTCGGAGTTTCCCGGTGACATTGACGAGGCTTCCCGGCGTGAGGCCGGCGGGGAACTCCGTGCCGGAAATAGTGAATCTCAGTGTTCGGGGGAATGCCAGTCTCCGGCCGTGATAATTCCGCAGCGTGGCGAACAGGAGGGTGCCGGAGACAAAGCGATCTTTCTTTTGAATGTCATGAAGGACCCCGGTGGCGGTAACGGGGGATCCGACGAGGGTTGACAGATGTCGAGCCTGGAAGGTTCGGATGGCGAAGGAACCGGTTACCAGAGTGCCGAGGATGAGGAGAAGAATGGTATTTCGCCGCAATTTTGGCACAAAAAGTGCCGGGATACAGGCTATGAGGAAAATGAATGAAAAAACCGGATCACCGATGAGAAGAAAAGAAAAAAGCAGAAAGAAGAGAAAGACAGCGATGCCCCGGTCTGACAACATCAGGTGAGGTAGTACTCACTTTGAATGTACCAGTCGTATGCCCGGCGGGTCAGTACATTAATGACGGATGCAGCCGGTACGGCCGCAAGAATTCCAACGAAACCAAAGTAGTGGCCTCCCAGTAGAATTGCAACCATCACAGTGACGGGATGTAATCCTACTTTCTGACCCACGACACGGGGAGAAATGACGGTTCCTTCCAGTATCTGAGCTACCGTGAATGTGCCGGCTACGCCAATGAGGTGTGCCACGCTATGTGCATCGAGCCAGGAAAGCAATAGGGCGGGAATCAGACCGATGGCAAGACCGAGGTAGGGAATCATGTTGGCAAAACCAGCTACCAGCCCGATGACAATCCCCATGGGTACGGCGAAAATGGTCAGGCCGATGGAATAAATGACCGCAAGAATCATGCTGACGGTAAGCTGGCCTTTCAGGAAGTCTTTGATTACCCGGTCAATTTCGGAAAAAAGGCCGGTAACCTGTTCTCTGTGGCGGGGCGGGATGGCTTTGGCGATTCGTTCGGTCAGGCGGTCAATATCTTTCAATAGATAAAAAGCGATTACAGGGATAAGCAGCAAGTCCAGGATGCCAAGCAGTACGTTGATGGTACCGGAAAACAGGTTTTTAACAAAGTTGATGACCGGCATCAGGATGTCAATGCCGACAGATTGCAATTTTGCCTTCACCTCTTCCATCTGTTCAGGATGATTCTGGATATAGTCCCGGATAACGGGGATTGTGGTTTTTTGCAGATGGGCAACATATGCAGGGACTTTATGGGTAAACGCAGTGACCTGTCGGCTGATAACCGGTGCGGCCAGAAGGTAAAAAAGTGCTGCAAGACCGATTAACACGGTAAAAATCAATGTAATGCCAAGGGGACGGCGAACATGATGTTTTTCCAGAAAGTCCGCCACCGGATCCAGTACATAGGCGATAACAAAGCCGATGATGAGGGAAGACAGCACACCGGAAAGGGCGATGAAAACCAGTAAAATACAGGCAATGAAAGTTGTGATGATGACCTTTTTTTTCATCAGAATGTACTTTTCACTCCTTTTATCAGGTAATGGATTCCTGAAATAATGGTCATGGCCGCCACCGCATATGCGAGATAAATCAGCCAGGAAGCGTTCAGGTAAAACGCGTTGCAGAAGAGATAAAGGGATGCCGTCGTGATCTGGATGAATGTGGACAGCTTGCCGGCAATGGAGGGCTGCAGCGTTTTGACTTCAGTAGTGAAGAAGATGACCAGGGACGCAATGGCAATGAACACATCCCGGAAAATGACCAGAATGGTAACCCACACCGGGAGCATGTTGGTGTTTCCAATGCCATCCAGGACCAGGATTACGTAAACTGAAATCAGCATAACCTTGTCAGCCATGGGATCCAGGAACTTGCCAACGTCTGTAACATGATCGGTGTACCTGGCAATATAACCATCCAGAAAGTCTGTAACGCCTGCTACCACAAAGACCGTAAAGGCTAGAAGGTGTAGTTGATACACGGACGCGATAACGAAAACCGGTATCAGCACCATCCGAAGAATCGTGAGTAAATTGGCCAGCCCGAATGCCTGAATGTAGCTGGTATCTTTCTGTTCTGCCATCATTTCTATAACAATTTGGCGGCCAGCTCTGCCAGTGCCGACCGCTCCCCTTTTTTCAATGTGACGTGGCCGGCAACCGCTTGCTCCTTGAAATGCTCCACCAGGTAGCTCAGTCCGTTACTGTTGGAGTCGACATAGGGATTATCAATTTGATAGGGGTCACCGGTCAGTATGACCTTTGTTCCTTCGCCTGCTCTCGTGATGATGGTTTTGACTTCGTGGGGGGTCAGGTTCTGAGCTTCATCAATCACCATGTATTGCCGGGGAATGCTGCGTCCCCGGATATAGGTCAACGGTTCCACATGAAGAATCTTCTGCGTGATCAGTTCCTGGTATCCCGGGACGCCGGCCATTTCAGAACCGCTGATGAGAAAATCCAGGTTGTCAAAAATCGGCTGCATCCATGGACGCATCTTTTCTCCGACATCTCCCGGGAGGTATCCCAGGTCTTTTCCCATGGGAATGACGGGACGGGCAATGAGCATCCGGTCATAAATGCGGCTGTCTGCGACTTGAAGCAGACCGGCTGCAATTGCCAGAAGGGTCTTCCCTGTACCCGCCTTTCCAACCAGTGTTACCAGGCTGATGTCCGGATCCACCAGAACATTCAATGCGAAGTTTTGTTCCTTGTTCCGGGGAGTGATCCCCCAGATTGGATCCATGTCTCCCAGGCGATCCAAGCTTTTCATGACGGAATTATACCGTGCCAGCGCTGACTGTTTGGGATTTTCCGAGTTGATTAGTGTGACAAATTCATTTGGAAAGATTCCCACCAGATCTTCAGGAAGGGGGATCTCATCTTTGTCATAGATCTGTGAAATTGTTGCGGCGGTGGTGTAGTAATCGGCACTGCCGCTATAGAGATCTTCCAGCTGAATCTTATCGTTTTCATAATCTTCGGAAGGGACGCCCAAAGCATCTGCCTTAATCCTCAAATTAGTGTCTTTGGTGACGAAAACGACAACCTTGTCCCCCATTTTTTTTGTGAGGTCCACCGCAATTTTCAGGATTTCGTTGTCCGCCCTGTTGCCGACAGTCACACCCAGGTCCACAGCTTCCCGAGTTAACGGAATAAACACTTTTCCAAGCCCTTCACCCAGGGCTACGCCGTCGCACAATTTGCCTTTCTTCCGTAGGGAGTCCAGAAAGCGGGACACGTAGCGGGCGTTGCGGCCGATTTCATTCATGTCCTTCTTAAAATTGTCAATCTCCTCGATCACAACAATAGGAACATACACATCGTTGTCTTCAAATTTCAGCAAGGCTTTTGGATCGTGGAGCAATACGTTTGTGTCGAGAACGAATATTTTTTTTGGCATATTACCTCTTTTTATTGTTACAGCCTTACCTTCCCAAAGGGAAACTATGGTCGGCTGGACAAGTGTTCTTCAAACAGTCGCAACGGCCTCAATTTCAACCAGTACATTTTTGGGGAGAGTTTTCACAGCAAAAGCAGCCCGGGCAGGTTTGAAGCCTCCGAACATGCGTTCATACACTTTGTTCATTTCCCCGAAATCGTTCATATTCTGCAGAAGTACGGTGGTTTTTACCACTTGACCGGGGCTGCTCCCAGCTTCCTTCAGGACTTCAAAAAGATTCTTCAACGACTGTTCGGTTTGTGACTGGATCGTGTTTCCGACGATTTCTCCGGTCTCAGGGTCAAGGGGAATCTGGCCCGAGCAGAAGACGAACCCATTGGCTACAATTCCCTGAGAATACGGCCCGATGGCCTGGGGTGCGTCTGCGGTCTTTACTTCCTTTATCATATTTACCTCCCATTGCCGTTGGTTCAACTGCCAACACAAGGACAGCTCTTTAAACCTCATGTACGGAATAGAACCATTTTCTCTATTCAGTATACATCAATCGGGTGGATTTCAGAATCCGAACCTTCTTTCCAAAGAACACTTTTTCATCAAATTCTCCAAAGCCATACCTGGAAAGAACATCTTCCCAGTTGTGAGTTAGAAACTCTGAAGCAAGGTCGCATTCCAGTCGAAAGACGAGACGGGTAAGGAGGCTGGCTGATTTCAGATCCAGGGGCCGATAATCCAGTAGATAAAATTTCCCGCCCGGTTTCAGCACACGACTGACCTCCTCCAATACATGGAGTCTGTCATCATGCTCCATTCCGTGGAGAACGAATGACATAAAAGCGCCATCAAAGGATGAGTCGTTGAAGGGAAAGGGGTCTCGAATGTCGGCTTTCATTGCTGAAAGACGGAGATCCTTTTCCTGTTTTCTGGAGAAGGTGTTCAGCATATCCGTGCCGATATCAATGCCGGTTACCCGACAGTCTCTTCCCACTTGATCAGCAATCAGGCGGGCATTGCGCCCGGTACCGCATCCGATGTCAAGGACGGTTGCACTTTCCGGAAGGTTTATGAAGGACACCGCGCTTTTAATAAAACGGGGATAATATCCCAATGTGATGAGATTCATCAGCCCGTCGTAGTTGCGGGCTTCAAACCCTTTTACTTCAATCTTGCTTCTTGCCATTTTTAACGCTCCAATTTGCTTTACTTGGCAACTCTGAGAGTTTGTCTTTCTCAATCTTATAACACAGATGACAATCCTGGAAGAAAATGGAAAAGAAAAAGACTCACCGTAAAGGACGCAGAGGGCGCAGAGGGCGCAGAGGGCGCAGAGAAGAGCAGAGAAGAGCAGAGAAGAAAGAGAGATTCTCTCGCAAAGTCGCAAAGAACGCCAAGGTG
>CBEUWV010000154.1:0-5265 GCA_965546895.1 uncultured bacterium | reverse complement strand
AACCTCACAGCATTGTACCCCAAAGCACGGTGAAGTGCGAGGGGCGGATGAGGCAAGTAGGGACAAGTATAAGTTTGAGTTTAAGTTCAGATAAGATTGAGAATGGGCGGGCAATTTGCCTTTTCCTGCCTTTACTTAAACTTAAACTTAGACTTAAACTTGTCTTTTCTGATCAGTTTTTGAAGATGACCCGGATGGTTCGGCGGCCATATTTTTCGCTTGCAGTATCCCCGCAGGTGGCAGTGCAGTCAATGACCCAGATGGCACCGATATGGCTGGCCACTGCGATTGTGGCGGTTCCGGTGGGGTTGGAAAATGTGTATGAAGTAACATCCAGGTTGCCGTCGTCTGTGATGTCGGTTAATGCATTGAAAATTCCGGTGTCCGCATAGTAGAGGGCCTGGGTAGAAAGGTATTCGTTTCCCGCTTCTTCTGCGGATGATACGGTATAAGTAGTCAGAATAATCCCCATGAAAGCGAGAAAAATGACGATAAAAATGGCTGCAATCAGGGATACCCCCCGCTCGTTTTTATGGCACATTTCGGATGTGTACCTCCTGATGAAAATTCATCGTTTCCCCTCCGGCCTGGACCTGCAGCAAAATTGCGAGGAGGGCGGTATTTGAGAGCGTTCCTGAGGTGTATTGGAACTGAATGGAAGATACGTGGTCAATGAGAATGTTCTGGTCAAGGGCACTGGTTTCGTGAGCATTCCCTGGATCATGCCCGGAATATCGGATTAACTCACCGGACGAATTTCTGGAATAAGTGACAGGGCCGGTGCACATCTGATAGCGTTTGGTAGAAGAATGGGGCTTGGAAGATGCATTTATGCTTACCTGATTTCCTGCCACTCCAGCAACCTGGAAAGTAGAGGGAGAAGCCGGGTAGGCATAAAAATCATCAGGCGTGACGTTGTAGATTACGATAAATGATGTGGACGGTGGTGTCAGTCCGGTGTCATCGTTCAGCGTGTAGGGAGAAGAGCCGCCGGTCATGCTGTTGTAGTGGGAGAAAAATACCGCACGGCCAAATTCAACTGTGTCATTGGCTGCATTTGTTGTGGAAACCCGGACTGTATTGGGAACGGATTCCCTCAGTTCGCGGGACATCCTTTCCAGCGCCAGCCTCGCCCGGGATACAAGCTCTTTCCGCGCGACCTGTTGCTGAAAACCCTCTGCACCATAGAAAATGATGGGTCCCAGAACACCTGCAATGATCCCCACGAGAACAATGGAAATAACCAGTTCAATGAGAGTGAACCCCTTTTTAGAAGTTGGTTTTGATAGCTGTAAATTCAAAACTCTCTCCCGTAGGCACGGTCACCTGTACCCGGGCCCGTTTATAATTGTTTGTTGCCAGACTTGCAGGTGCACCGGCCGGTTTGAAGAAATCAACCGTTACGGATCGGGAATACCCTGCAAAATCAGCCGAAATATCATTCCCCAATTCATCCTGAAGAGGCTCCCCGGACACCCCGTCTGCATACCCGTTGTAATCGTCCACATCATCAAAATCCGTTCGACCGGATTCACCCGCTTCAGTTCCTATATTTGCCTGGGCAACCGGGATTCTCCCCCCGCCCAGAGGAGTGTCTTCGTCCCACCGTTTCAGAAGAATTTCGTCCATCATAGCCTGGCCCAGTTCCACCGCCCGGACTTCGAGGAAAGAGTTTGCACCTTCCTGTACATTGTTGTAGATGACGCCGATGATACCGGTCAATGCGATTCCGATAATCACAATCGCGATCACTGTTTCAATCAATGTGAATCCTTGATTCCGTAAATGAACGGGTGTTCTACACGGGGAGGAGTGTCTATAGTTCATGGATATATCCCGTATTTGGTTCAATCTCAATGGTTATGGACAGGCTTCCCGAAGAGAATGTCAGGGTGGCTCCGCCTGGTGTGGGTCTTCCCAGGTAATCGAAAAAAATGGAGGTTGTTGTGGCAGGGGTGATGGTAAGTGTAGAGTCATAATCTATGGTCAGCGGGCTGACACGATCCTCGGGCGATGTAATAATGTTGGCTGTGTTTGTGCAATCGGTTCTGTTTAGCGTGTACCGGCTGTTGGATGTATCCAGACATAGACCGTAGGATTCGCTTCTCGACATCGCCAATTCCTGTGCCATGGTCAGGTAATTGAGCATCATCTTTGAATCCTTTCGAACCCGGGTATCGGAAACAGACAGGAGTTTCGGAGTGGCCACCACTGCAATGATGCCGATAATCACAATTACCATTACCAGCTCAATCAGAGTGAATCCCCACCTGCTTTCGTTCGATTTGTGCCATTGAACCTGCCCGGTAATTTTCATTGAATTTATCTTACCGCGAACACCTGTCCAAGGCAAGCGGCAATGAGGCAAGTTGGAACAAGTTTAACCTTGAGTTTGAGTCTGAGTTTAAGTAAAGAAAGAAATGTTCTGTGCGAAAGAAGTGATGAGTGATTAGTGATGCGTGACAAAGACTGGCAAAAGGCAAGGAACAGGCCAATTCCCTTCTGCCTCGCACTCGCACTTTCACTGGCACCTTCCCCATTGAACAAGCCATTTCCCATTCTTAAAACTTAAACTCAAACTTGCCTTCTACTCTACCTCATCTTTTCAGTCTTGTTGCTCATAGCAGTAGGGGCATACCTTTGCTCTGGGAGACAAGAGTTTTCCGCAATTGAAGCAGACTTTTTTGGAAGGTGTCTTGTCAGGTATTCCCCGGTTGGATGGCTGTGGAATTTCACCTTTTGGAATTCCAGGCGGGGTGTCGGTGGCCTGTAATTCAATGATGGCTTTCTTGAATTCCAGTGCGTCCGCGTATCGTTCATTGTAGTTTTTCGCCAATGCCTTCATGATTATCGCCGACTGATTCGGTGTGAGGTTGTCCACTTTCTCATGAAGAGCGGTAAATAAACGCTCCTTCACTTCCTTCTCAATCTTCAGCGGATTGAAACTTTCAAATGGGAGTTTCCCCATTATCATTTCATAAAACATCATGCCAACAGAGTAAATGTCAGATTGAAAGACAGCTTTCCCTTCAAAATGTTCCGGTGCCATGTAGGGTGGACACCCAACGCGGGTGACGGCAATGGATTCCGGGTTCAGGTAGCGGGACGTGCCGAAGTCCGTCATTTTTACGAAACCTTCTTCTGTCAGCAGTACATTGGCAGGGCGGATGTCCCGGTGGATAATCTGGTGATCGTGGGCAAATTTCAATGCGTCACAAACCTGGAAAATAATGGATATTGCCTTTTCCCATTTCAGTCCATCGGAGTCCTTGATCAACCGATCCAGCGAAGGCCCGGAAATATACTCGGAGACGATAAAGAAAATACCTTCTTTTTTTTCTACGGAATAGATCTGGACAATATTGGGATGTGAAAGAGAGGCCTGGAGGCGGGGTTCATGGAGCATTTTTTCCAGCTCCTGGCCCTGGTTGTGGGGAATCTTCAATGCGACCTTGCGTTTCACCCAGGTATCGGTGGCAAGGTATACAGACCCGAAGCCCCCACTTCCCAGACGTTTTATAATTCGGTATTTCCCCAGTGTTTTCCTGTCCAGCAACATGCCGTTATGATACCACAAAAGTGGGAACTCAGTGGAAGCTGTTTAAGCTGGATGTTCGAGGCTACCAAAGTCTGATAGAATACAAAAAACAGGGAGGACAAGATGAAAAACTGGAAACAGATAAATCCCGGTGAACTGACAGACAATGTATTCAAACTGATTGGAGAAGACTGGATGTTGATTAGCGCCGGCACAGCGAATAATTTCAACACCATGACAGCCAGTTGGGGAGGGATGGGCGTACTCTGGCACAAGCCGGTTGCCACTGTTTACATCCGGCCAACCCGGTATACCAATGAATTTGTTGAGAAAAACGAAATATTTACCCTTTCTTTTTTTGAGGAAAAGTACAGAGACGCGCTCACAATCTGTGGAACAATATCCGGCAGGGATGAGGATAAGACTGCCATTGTCGGACTCCATGGTGAGCCACTGCCGGATGGTGGGTTGAGTTACCGCGAGGCGCGCCTTGCTATCAGTTGCCGGAAAGTGTATCAGGATACTTTCAAGCCGGAAAACTTCCTTGATTCCGGCATTGAGAGAAATTACCCGAAGAAGGATTATCACAATATTTATATCGGGGAAATTACCGGAATTTTTCTTTCGCAATGATTCCAGGTCTAGTTTCCCATTTTAGTTATGAATAGCGTTGAACGAAGAATGGAATTGGCAATCTCTCTGATGCTTATGAAGTTAACATTCGGCGCAACGCTATCTATACACCCCGGATTCGATCAGGCCAGATAAATCGATGAAGCTGGCAGTTGAGTCGAACGGGGAGCCGGTCGTCAAGAATCCAGTCTGCCAGCTCTGCCGGAGTAAGCCCAGGCGTCACCGGGGAAAAGTTGATCACACAACCTTTTTCTGTAAGTCTGTGTTCTGAAATAAAATCAACTGCCCAGTCATAATCTTCCCTGTGACAGAGAGTGAATTTAATCTCATCGGTTCTTGCCCGCATAAGCGGGATATTTGAAAGGAGGTTGCGATGGACCATTCCGCTTCCCGGTGTTTTGACGTCCAGCATGATTCGGACATTGTCACGAACAAAAGGAGCAATATCCAGTGAACCGCCGGTTTCAATAATGATCTGATAGTTGTCTGCAAGTAATCGGGTTACCAGCTTTGATAATTCGATCTGTTCCAGGGGTTCTCCCCCGGTGAGATGAACAATGGGAAGACCGTGTTTTTTGATGATTTTCAGGAGTTTTTCCATGGACATGTCTGTGCCATCCTCATAGGCGTAGGCGGTATCACAATATTTGCAGCGCAGAGAACAGCCGGTGAACCTGATAAAAAGCATGGGAATACCTGTCAGTGACGTTTCTCCTTCGATGGTGGCGAAGATTTCATTGACTCTCATCAGTCCGGTTCAAAAGAGGCTACATAGTCGTCGGTTTCATAGACTTCGACCCGTAAGACACGGTTGTTGTTGAAATTACCCTGGAGGTTCGAGTAGAAAAACGCGGCGAGGTTTTCCGCAGTGGGGTTCAAACCTGTAGATTGAAAGTGGGGATGGTCATTGAGAACGATATGATCCAGTTCCCCTGCTATTTTGTCCAGTTTTTCTTTCAACTGAGTAAAATCCACCAGCATTCCGGTCTCGTTGAGTTCTTTGCCTGCGACTTTTACTACAACACGCCAGTTGTGGCCGTGGAGTCTGGAGCAGTTTCCTTCGTAGCCGGCGAGATGATGGGACGATGAAAAAC
>CBEUWV010000153.1:0-5279 GCA_965546895.1 uncultured bacterium | reverse complement strand
ACCGCATGTCTCTGTGCTGGCAACTGGATCATTGCGGGCCTAGTGGGACTGCTTTCAAACTCTGTCAGCTTATCTGGAATGCCCGGAGGTTATGCAATATTGGCTGACGTGGTCACGTTTTTCAAAACCATGCCATTTTTCCTTTTTCTTGCGGCCTTAAGCCTCTGGCTTCAGAAATGGTTCACCTCAAATAACTCTAACTCCCTCGTGGTACTGGGCCTCATATTGTTCTTCGGCGTGCTTCCCCTTGTCACAGTGCTGATTGCCGGCAATAGTTCCATTACAATCTCTTCACGTGACATAATCACCTACCTGCATCCCTACGCAACACCTCTCAGCGTCGCCGTAAATCTGGCACTTTTCTTCGGGGCAATGGGACTGTACCGGCTGCGTCATTTCCGTAATTTTTGAGTTGAAATACCCGCTGAAGCACAAAAAACTGCCCGCCATCCGGCGGGCAGTTTTCACAGTAAGGTCAACATCAGCAAATCAGAAAATATAACGAAGTGACAGTCTCCCGTAGAACCACCGGCCGGTGGTATCTCCGTACACGTACGGCTGGTTGTCGTCAAAATTCTGATAGTTGGCTTCTGCAAGGAGAGAGAGGTTGTCGTTGATGATAAAATTCAGGTTCAGGTCAAATTCATAGGAATCTGAAGCCAGGTCCGAATAGGTATTCACCTCCGAGTACCCTGCAAAGTCCAGCTTTCCAATCTGGTCCATCGGGCCGACCCAGTTGGTCAACGGGTCAAACCCCATCTTGGAATTGTTGATGGCGGTTTTGAAAGAGACGGCTATGTTCTGAAAAGGTCTGGAGTCAATGGTGAAAAAATAGCTGTTCACCGTGCTGTAGTTGGTGGTCAAATCGGTTGCGCTGCCATAGTGCATACTTCCTCCGACACCGTCGGAGTTGATCTGACCCGCTCAGCCATCCATGACCGGCACGGAAAATACAGCCTCCTGTTTTGAGAAGTTGTAATCGTAACCGATCGTTAATACTGTCTTGTCGTTCAGTACATAGAACATGCTCGTACCAGCCGTTCTACCAGTCAGGTTCATTGTGTAGGTATTCAGCTCGTTGTTTTCGCCGTTGCGGAAACTGGCATACATGTTAAATGATGCCCTGTCGGAGAAACGGTAGCTGATGTTTCCCCGAAAGTTCATGTCCTGCGATGGCATGTTGGTTGCCTCGCCGATGACCTGCCGTTGAAAATAGTAAACCAGGCCATTACTTGGAAACGGCGCATACTGGTTGGCAGAAGCCTCGTTAATACCCATCGCATTCTCAAAGGGATGATTAATGGACTCGAAAGATCCCATCAGATTCGCCCTGAGGTCTCCATAACGTCCATCCCAGCGAACCTTGAACAGACTCGATTTCGTGTCTGTAGAACCGTCCTCCAGATTGACAACCAGAGTGTCCCGGTCAGTCTGTTTGTACCGGTAACTGAAGGTCAACCGGTTGTGGTCATCTACCTTGTACAGTGCCCGGAGTTTCAGATACGATACATCCCGGTTGTATGCGGAATAACGGGTCCAGGACAATGGCTGTCCCCCTCCGGGTCTCCCTTCCCGCCAGGCGGGGATATCAATGAAGATATCGTCATTGTCCAGGGTGTAGTACGACAGAAAAGCATCCATCACAAAGTTCGAACGGAACTTGTGTGACCAGCGGAATGAACCGGTGGTCGTGGTCAGGTCCAGATTTGTGAAATAGTTTGTCAAATCCGAATAGCTGGCACCTGCCACAATTTTGTCATTGTCACTCACCGCACCTTCAACGTGCACTTCGTGGGTGGATTTCTTGTTGTCATTATTAAAGCCGCTGGGAAGGGTTTCGCCACCGTAAAGCGTCCGGCTTGCAAATTCATCAATAGCACCGCCGTTTGCCGGGTGCCTGGGCAGGTCAATGTAATAGTTCGTCTGGTCAGCAGTATTGTTGAACTTGGAGTAGGTGTACTTGTAGCTGACATCGAACTTCTTTACTTTGGCGTGTACCTTTGCCCACACATCATAGGCATTATCATCCAGCTTTGCGCCTTTTGTCTGGACATGGCAGGTATCGCAATGGGACAACTGCATGGTTTGATGATACCCATTGCGGGCCTGGGCCCGGAAGCCCACCTGGATGTCCGTAGGGATCTCCGTGCTCAGTTTGAAGTCAAAAACCTGACGAAAATCCTCATAAATCGTGTAGAAATCCTCTGTAGGGGTGTAATCAACACTGGTCAGTTCCTTGTGCACCGGCGTAGTGCCTGCCTGGTCTGTGGCTTCCCGCCAACTCATATTAGACAGGCTGTCATGCCCCAGCTTGTGCAGGAACTTGTTGTAACTGGTGGTACTGGTGAACCAGTCGCCCTTGTGGAAAACCAGCTTCATCTTCATGTCTTCATTACTGAACAATGCCAGATCCAGACGGTAACTCAGATCACCCTTGGAATCCATGGTGCGCAATTTTAACATTCCATGCACCTTGGTCTGGGATTCTGAATATTCCGACACCTGGTTATGGTCTTTGCTGGCATCACTGCCGTTTACCCCGACTTCCATGTAGTTTTGTGAGTCCACATGGTCCTCTGCCAATGCCGGCCAGGCAATCAGAGGCAGGCAGGCCAACAGAAAAATAGCAAGTTTCTTCATGTTATCCTCCTTACCTGGTTAATGCCTTGCCCTGAGCGCTTCTCGCCTCAGACGGCAGGTCCGACCCGTGTACTCTTGTGTGGCACTGGGTACATTTCGTCAAAAATCCCCGTTTGGAACCTGTTATCGTGGACGTAAACGGGCCGCGATCCGGATGGTTGGCCGGGGTAAAGTCCCCTTCGTAACCAGGCAGCGCGGTGTGGAAATGCATCTGGTGGCACTGCAGGCACAGGAATGGTTCATTGGCCTTCAGCAGATTGTTGGCCACAGAACCATGGGGATCATGACAGATCAAGCAATTTTCCGCCACTGGCGCATGCTCAAAGACAAACGGTCCCCGGTATTGGGGATGACAGGACAGACAGGTCTCGTTCACCCGTTCCGGCATGGTGTTTTCAGAAGCCACATCTTCTGAACCATCAAACTTATGGCAATCGACGCAGGTCATTCTGCCTTCCTTCACCGGATGGTGAGAAGGCATATACATCTTCGCCCTGATGTTCTGATGGCATTTCAGGCACAACTGATCTTCGTACTCTGCCAACGAACCCTTGTAGGCAGGTTGGTGGACCTTGTGGCAATCGGTGCATCCGACTCCATATTCCATTACATGTTTTTCTTTAAGCCCGTGAACGACATTGGAATGACAGGACAGACAATTCTGTTCCAGCTTCTTCATGTTGTTCTCGGGACCCGCGATCAGCGTCGGATCTTCTGAGTCCATGTGGGCCTGTCCGGAACCGTGGCATGCTTCACATTTGAAATTGTCACCTTTCGTAAAAAAAGTGTTGTGGAAGCTTTTGTTAAATGAAGCCACAAGCTCCTCATGACAACCCGAACAGGACTCATCTCCAACGAGATCTCCTCCCGCACCGGCATAGGCAAGCGGCATCGCGCATACCAACACCGTCATAAGAAATAGTTTCGCCTCCCTCATAACCTCTCCATTTTTCGTTTTTGGTTGATGAAGTTAGTAAGTTAAAAAAATTACCGCACGCACTGTTGACCTTGAACTTACTTTACCAGTCATTTTTACAGTATGCAAGAACTTTGTGAATATTAGCATATTACAATTTTGCCATTTGCTACCTTCTTTTTTCTTGACCCCGGTTTTCGGCCTGGTATATAGTTGGTCAGCCATGATTACTGAAAATGCAGAACAGTATTACAGAATTCCAGACTGGGGCGCCGGGTTTTTTCGGGGTGGAAAAGCCGGCCATCTCTGGCTCCAGCCCACCAAGGACCCGCTCATCAAAGTAGATCTCTACGACCTTGTGGAAAAGTTGCGAAAAGAAGGGTTTTCCACACCGATGAAATTCCATTTTCCACAGATGCTGAACTATTCGGTTTCTAAACTGGCCGGATCTTTCAGCCGGGCGGCGAAGGAATTCAACTATTCGGGAACGTACACGCCAATATATCCCATCAAGGCCAATCCTTTTGCACCGGTTGTAGAAGCAGTCCTCGCGGCGGGAAGCCCCCACGGAATAGGGCTGGAAGCCGGTTCTATTTCAGAGCTGGCCGCAATAATGTCGGTGGCAAAGAAAGAGACGCCACTTGTCTGCAATGGATACAAAGATGAGATTTACATGAGCCTCATTCTTGGAGCTTCGAACCGGATGGAACGGGTTTTTCTTGTGATTGAAAAATTTTCCGAATTGCAGATTTTTGCCTCCATTGTAGAGAGACTGAAACCCGAGCAACTGCCCTTTCTGGGAATTCGCGCCCGTCTTCACACACGAGGTACCGGAAAATGGGAAGAATCAGGTGGTGATTTTGCCAAATTTGGTCTCACAGCCTCGGAAATTGTAGAAGCCTGCGAATTTCTCAAAAAACATGGCTTACTGGATCGTCTTCAGATGCTCCACGCACATATCGGTTCCCAGGTGACACATTCCCGCAAGGTCAAGGCCATGGTGGAAGAAATAGGTATGGTTTACGCAGAAATGATTCGGATGGACGTTCCCATTAAAATTGTGGATCTTGGCGGAGGTCTCGGTGTAGATTATGATGGCAGTCGTTCTTCCGGCGAGTTCAGCATTAACTATACTGTCACCGAATATGCCAACAACCTCATCTTTCACATGAAAGGTGTGTGTGAACAACAGGATGTGCAGGAACCAGACCTTTTTACCGAAAGCGGTCGGGCGATTACCGCATACCACAGCATGCTGATAGTAGATGTCATGGAAAAGCACTCCCTTTCCCATTCCATGTCAGTTGAGAAAAGCATTGAAGGGGAGGACAAGGTTCTTGTGGATCTGGTAGAAACTTATCAGCTGATGAATGCACGCAACCTCGTAGAGTATTTTCATGATGCCGTCCACATGAAAGAACAGCTTCATACCCTTTTCAGTATCGGCGTACTGAACCTGAAGCAGAAAGCCGTCGGGGAGCAGGTTTTCTGGAATATTGTTCAGAAAGCCATTGAGCTGGCGCCTCGAATGGAGCAGCGACCCGAAGAATTGAAAATGCTGGACAGCATAATGGCATCCAAATACGTAGCGAACTTCTCGACTTTTCGTTCCGTACCGGATGCCGGTTCCATTGGCCAGATTTTTCCCATTGCACCGATCCATCGCCTGGGGGAAGTTCCTGTGGAACCCGCCATTATTGCCGATATAACCTGTGATTCGGAT
>CBEUWV010000152.1:0-5291 GCA_965546895.1 uncultured bacterium | reverse complement strand
ATCACTGCCTTTTGTCACTTATCACCCATCACTTCCTTTCCGATCAGAACGCAGAACACTGAAAACAGAACGTTTTTTTTTACTTAGATTTAGACTCAAACTTCTCTTATTTGTCATTCCCTGATTTGAACTGTTCACCGTACTTTGCCCGGTAGTATGCCATCCGTTCTTCCGGGGTTCCGTTTCGATTGGGTTTTTCGGTATGCCTTGGCTTGCGAGGTACTGACTTTCGGGGTTTGGCACTGCCTTCAGTTCGCCCTGGCCGGTTCTTCTGGTGTACGGCCGGTCGTTTGGGATTTCTCGGGCGGCTAATTCCACTTTTCCTGTGGCTGCCATGCGGCTTCAGGCCGGAACGGATATGCATTCCGGCAGTTTCGTCTTTCACAAACATGTCGTCGTCTGCCCATTCCACCGGAATTTCCATGTGGATGTATTTCTCAATGGCAGCCAGGGAATGGACGTAGTCCGGACTGACCAGCGAAATCGCTTTCCCTTTCTTGCCGACCCGGGCGGTTCGTCCAATCCGGTGGACATAATTTTCAATATCTTCCGGCAGATCGTAGTTGATGACCATTGGCAGATCTTCGATGTGAAGGCCCCGTGATGCAACATCGGTGGCAACCAGAAAATGAATTTTCCCGTTTTTTTCGTCTTCCACTGTTCTCAGCCGTTTTGACTGTGGCATATCTCCGATGAGATAACTGCACTGATAGCCGTTCAGACTCAGTCGTTTGGCAACGGTGATGGCCGCATGTTTTGTATTGGTGAAGATTACAGCGCTTTCCGGCTTGTCTTTCGCCAGAATCCCCAGCAATAAACTGAGTTTTTCGTATTTTCCAACATGATAAAGGACCTGGGTTACTTCATCAACAGTCATTTTTTCCGGCTCAATACGGATTTCAACCGGGTTGTTCATATGATCCCAGGCCAGGGCCTTAACGCGCATACTCAGAGTGGCTGAATACAGCATGGTAATCCGTTTGTCATAAGGGGGCATCTGGCGCAGCATTCGACGAATGTCCGGGAGAAAACCCATATCAAAAAGACGGTCTGCTTCATCAATTACAAGAATTTGCACATCCCGAAAATTGAATTTGCGTTTCTTCCCCAGATCAAGGAGTCGCCCCGGAGTGCCGATCATGAGCTGGACGTTGTTGGAGAGATTCTGTTCCTGAGGCCCATAGCTGACACCACCGAAGAATGTGGCCATTGAAATATTCAGGTGTTTTCCCAGCAGTTGGGCGTCTCTTTCAATCTGAACCGCCAGCTCCCGTGTGGGTGCAATCACCATGGCTTTTTTGCCCCGGGGAAGTTTGCCATCCAGAATCAACTGGAAAATGGTGATCAGAAAAGCGGCTGTTTTTCCAGTTCCGGTTTGAGACTGGACCGTGACATCGTGACGGTTCAGTGTATGGACAAGGCATTTTTCCTGAACGGGAGTGCAGTGGACAAAGCCGGCATCCCGAATTCCGGCCATCAGGTCCCGGTGAAGTTGAAGTTCGGTAAAATCCACAGTTCAGTGCCTCCAGTTGCTACACTCAGCGGAAAATTTCCGCTGCATTTCCCTGATTGTAAAACATAATGCAAGAATAAGCAATCATACAGCCGTACCGGCTGCTTGATTGTGATGAGAGGTGAGTGCTGAGCGGAAAAAGAGGGGGATTTAACAAAAAGAGACCAACGGCGCAAAACGCCGGATGTTAGATGATAGGTGAAACAAAAAAAGAAAGGATAGAGAATTGGCCATTCCTTGCCTTCTGTTGGTTGCTCATCACCCATCACCCATCACGGCGGCGGAGCCGTCTGGTTTCACCAGGATGGTCTGAAATTTACGGAGGAGGACGAATCCCCGGCCCTTTCCCTTACTGGAATACAGGTTGCCTTTCGTTGTGTACTGGACTTCCACAAGAGTATCTGAACCCGCGGATGAGTATGCGGCTGCCAATTCTGCTGCCCTTTTAACGAGGCTGGGGGGAATTGGCTTTCCACCCGGATTCTTCAGTACTACATGGCTGCCGGGAATATCTTTAGCATGAAACCACAGGTCCCGGGGCCCCAGTTTCTGTGAATAAAGCACCTGGTTTCCGAGACTGTTTCTTCCGACATAGGCAAAGAACCCATTTCTTAACTCTATCCGGCGAATTCCGGGAATTATTTTTTCTTTCTTTCGGCCCTTTTTAGCAGGCTTTTCCGGAAGTATTCCCTGGAGATCGTCCAGGCAGGTCGCCTGTTTCAGCGAATATCTGTCGTCTTTTAAGGCGGCAAGTTCAAAGAGAACCACTTGTATACGTTCTTGAATCAGGGGTAATTTTCGTTTCAACCTTGCAGCTTTTCGGTAGAGCCGGCTGATATTTTCAGATGGGGCCAGTTCAGGGTCCAGTATGATGGTGAGCAGGGAGTCGTCCTGGAGGTCAGGCAATTGAATCTTCTTCATTCCCGGCTTTAATTCCTGAAAATGGGCGGACAGGGCCTCCGCTTTTCTGAGCAGCGGAGCATTTTTGTTGCAGGATTGCAGTTCTTTTTCCAGTTTTTTCAGAAGATTTTCTTTCTTGCCAATTTCCCGGCGGAGTTTTTTTTCTGCCCGGGAACAAATTTGTTGAAATTTCCCTTTCTCCAGTAAAAGCTCGTGTTGTTCTGACAAGGCAGTGCTCATATCGGGTTTGACCATATCGGGGTCTCCCAGTGTTTTCATCCTGATGGGGAAAACGCGCTTTCCATATACATAGCCCTGGCCGGGGTGTGCCTGGAGGAGGGTATTGAGCAGGTTTTTCGGGGCATTGCTTGCAAGAAGTTCCGTGGCAAAGGCGGGACCCAGTCCTCGGACAGTGGTGTAGAGATCCTTGGGAGACGAATAGGATGATGGTGTTTTTGCATCCAGGGACTCGAGAGGGGCCCGATTATCCTGTGGCCACTGAAAACCGGTTCCGGCAATGGCCCCCGAGTCATTTCGTGACCAGATGATCCTAAGTTCCTTGTCCGTGATGACCCAGCGGGTTGGTATTGTGCCGGCATTTACAATGAAGTGAAACCGCTGCTCTTCTCCCCAGATTGCAAGTTTAGCAATATGAAAATCAATGACGCGCTCATCCAGGGGTTTACCAATATCGAGAATCGTTGCGCCCTCCATGTACTTTCTTAAAACGTTAATATCAGAGCCCTGGGATGTGTCGCCGGAAAATCGATGCTCTGAAAGAAAAAAGGGAGCGGAACGGGGGGCGGATGAAAAAATCAAATACTTGTTTCCCAATCGACATTCAAGGTATCCGGATTTAAGAGAAACACGACTGATTCGAGATTGTATTTTTACGAAAGTTTTAATTTCGTTTACAAGGAAGTTTATGCTAATATTCTCCATGGCATTGAGGATTTTACCACACGCCCCTGTGAATCTCCCATGCCGATGAACAACAAATGTTGAGATAATTCCTTGAGTTTAGAAGCTTTTAAGGGGATTTTTTGACTATCTGTGACTATTTGACTGAAGGAGTGCTTGGTGATGAGTTCGGTAATGAAAGAAACTTTTTTTGCAAAAAAAGAGTCGGTTGACCGCAAATGGTTCGTGGTGGATGCCACAGACCGTCCTGTGGGAAAGCTGGCGGCGGAGATTGCACGTATTCTCCGGGGTAAACACAAACCTGTATATACCCCTCATGTGGATACCGGTGACTTTGTCGTTGTCGTCAACGTGGAAAAAATCGTGTTGACCGGCAACAAGTGGGATCAAAAACTGTATCGGTGGAGGACTGCTCGTCCCGGCAGCATGAAGGAACGGACAGCCCGACAGATGCTGGACAGACATCCGGAACATATTCTTGAGCATGCCGTAAAGGGAATGTTGCCCAAAAATAGACTGGGAAGACAGATGTACAAAAAGCTGAAGGTATATGTCGGGGACCAGCATCCCCACGAAGCACAGAAACCCGAAGCATTGAACCTATAATGGAAGAAAGGTAGGAGGATTTTTAGTGAGAAACCTTCAGTACTATGGAACAGGGCGCCGCAAAACGGCGGTAGCCAGAGTGTTCCTGAGACCCGGGAAGGGCGAAATGATTATCAATCAGAAACCGGTTGACGAATATGTTGACAGCGGCATTTTGAAAATGATCATTCGTCAGCCCTTACAACTGACGGAAACGGTCGACAAATTTGATTTGTATGTGACGGTCAAAGGCGGTGGCATTGCCGGTCAGGCCGGGGCGATCAGACACGGGATTGCACGAGCATTGCTTGAATATAATCCTGAATTTCGGAAGCGCTTGAAAACAGCTGGATTCCTGACCCGTGACCCGAGAATGAAAGAAAGAAAAAAATACGGGCAGCCAAAGGCCAGGAAGAGATTCCAGTTCTCTAAACGTTAATTATCAAACTAATCTTGCAAGGAACCTGTTAAAGGAGGTATTCGTTGGTTGACATTTCTATGAAAGAACTGCTTGAGGCAGGAGTTCACTTCGGACATCAGACCCGCCGCTGGAACCCTAAGATGAAAAAGTACATCTTCGGAAGCCGAAACGGCATCTACATTATTGACCTGCAGAAAACAATGAAACTTTTCCGGGAAACGGCCGCTTTTGTTTCCGATTCCGCTGCAAAGGGAAAGAATGTTCTGTTCGTGGGTACCAAGCGTCAAGCGCAGGAATCTATTGAAAGCGTAGGTCAGCATGGCATTCCATTTGTAAATCAAAGATGGTTGGGGGGGACACTTACTAATTTCAGCACCATAAAAAAGAGTATTGATAAACTCAACAATTTGGAAAACCTGTTGGAAAGTGAAGAAATTGAAAACTATTCCAAGAAGGAACGTTACGGTCTGGAAAGAAAGCGGAACAAGCTGATGAAACTGTTCCGTGGACTGAAGGACCTGAAAAAAATTCCGGATATCATGTTTGTGATAGATCCTAAACGGGAGAAAATAGCAGTACAGGAAGCCAGAATCATGAACGTGCCAGTGGTCGCGGTTGTGGACACGAACTGTGACCCGGATGTTATTGATTGGGTTATTCCCGGAAATGATGATGCTATCCGGGCAATTAAATTGTTCGTGAACAAGATGGTTCAGGCCATTCAGGAAGGACAGGACATTGCCGGGATCAATCAGGAAGCTGCTGAGGCGGCGCTGGCTGCTGATGCTGCCGCTTCTGAATCGAACGATGTAGTGGAAGAGCCGAAGCCGGAAGTGACGCTAAAGGTAGAAGCCAAACCGGAACCGAAGCCGGAAGCGAAACCCAAGGTCGAAGCAAAGCCGGAAGTAACGCCAAAGGCAGAAGCCAAACCGGAACCAAAGCCGGAAGCGA
>CBEUWV010000151.1:0-5313 GCA_965546895.1 uncultured bacterium | reverse complement strand
CCCGTGAAATTGAACGGGTGGGTGGTGATCTGGACGCGTTCACGTCCAGAGATCATCTATGTTTTATTGCCCGGATTCCGGCGGAAAAACTGGAACTGGGCTTTGACTTGTTGACAGATATGTTGACTCAACCATCTTTTCGTTTAGAGGACGTGAAGCTTGAGAAATCCGTAGTACGTGAGGAAATCCGGATGATGCGGGACGATCCGGACGATTCTGGAGATGAGTTGTTTATGAAGTGCATTTATCCGGAAAAGGTCTTGGGCCGGTCTATTCTGGGCACTGAAAATACAGTGGACAATTTCACACCCGCCATGTTGCGGAAAATGCTAGGGCAGTGCGTGACGCCGAGAGAACTTGTTGTCAGTGTGGCTGGGCAGGGGAATGAGAAAACAGTTCTTGATCTCGTAGAGCCGCTGACACATTCCACTACCAATGAAAAAATTTCTCCACGAAATGACGCTACGGAAGCATTTTTCCCCGGCAGCAAAAAGATTGTGAGAGAGGGCATGAAAGCCACCAACCTCTACATGGCTTGGCCGCTTCCAACACTGAGCCTGCGTCTGCAGCAGGCGGTGTCGATTTTGAACAATGTCTATGGCGGCGGGATGAGTTCAAGATTGTTCCGATCAGTGCGGGAAGACAGTGGTCTGGCATATATGGTTTTTTCCAGCCCCACTTTTTTCAGAAAAGAAGGTCATCTGTACGTATCTGCCACAACTGCTCCTGAAAATGCTGAAAAGGCGCTGAAAATTATGAAAAACGAAGGGATTCAGTTGAAAAACACGTTGACAGAGGATGAAGTGGAAGATGCTCGCAATCAACTGATCGGGCGGCTGGAACTTTCATTGGAAACCTCCACCAGTCAGGCAATGTGGAACGGCCATAACATGCTTCGGTACAATCGCCCGGTTGCACTCCTGGAGGTACTGGACATTGTGCGGGATATTTCCTACCATGAAGTTCAGGAACTGTCGGCGGAGATTTTTACAGAAGAAAAGCTGGCGACACTGATGTATGGAAACCTCAACAGAATTTCCGGAAACGTGTTATGAACAGGAGCATAATGATATGAAATCCACAGAAATCCGGGTAAAACAGCTGAAACACGGGCAGGATTTACCGTTACCCGGCTACGCAACGGCCGGTTCTTCAGGCATGGATCTTCTGGCGGCAGTGGAAAAACGGGTGGAGCTGGCGCCGGGAGAAGTAAAGGCGATTCCCACCGGCCTGGTGTTCGAAATCCCAATTGGAATGGAGATACAGGTGAGGCCCCGAAGCGGGCTGGCGTTGAAAAACAGCGTCACCTGTCTCAATTCACCGGGTACCATTGATGCCGATTACCGGGGAGAAGTAAAAGTCATCCTTGCAAACCTGGGGCACACTCCCTTCAGGATTGAGCGGGGAATGCGCATCGCTCAGGCAGTTCTAACTCCAGTTTTCCGGGCCAGACTGGTTGTAGCGGAAGACCTTACGGATACGAGCCGGAGTGATGGTGGATTCGGAAGTACCGGCATATGAATTTCGTTGAAAATGTTGCTGGATTGAATATGGATTTTACTGCCACGACACCACTTGCGCCTGCAGTTATTGAGGAGATGGTTCGAATCCTGACCATGGTTCCCGGAAATCCGTCTTCGCCCCATGAACTGGGATTGCAGGCGGCGAAAATTGTTGAGGAGGCCCGGGAGACGGTTCTCCGGGAATCTGGTTTGACAGGCGGACACAATTTGATTTTTACATCCGGCGGCTCCGAGGGGAACAGCACAGTGTTTCACGCGTTGATTTCTTCCTCAGAGGGCAGCAATATTGTGACAACCCCGTTTGAGCATAATTCCATTCGTGTTTTTCTCCCGCTGCTGGAACGGGCAGGTGTGGAGGTTAGAGAAATTCAACCGGACTTATCCGGAAACATTGATGCTGAGCAGATACTGAAATCCGTTGATCGGAACACGCGACTTGTTTCCATCATGGCTGTCAACAACGAAACCGGATTTATTTTTGATATTCCGGGTATTGCAAAGGCGGTTCGCCAACATTTCCCTCAGACCAGAATCCACACAGACTACGTTCAGGGATTCATGAAGATTCCCATGGCGCTGAATGATGTCGATTTTGTTTCCGTGTCGGCACACAAGATTCACGGACCCAAAGGAACCGGCGCACTCATAATAAGAAAGGGATTGAAACTTCCCTTTATCATCGGCGGCAGTCATGAATACGGCATCAGGGGCGGTACCCACAACGTGGCGGGAATTGCCGGTTTCAGTGAAGCAACAAAGCTTCTCCATGGGAAGGTTACCGACAATCTTGAGCAGGTATCCAGTCTTCGATCTTCATTTCTGGATGTGATTATGGAAAAACTCTCCATCGCAAGTGCAATAGAGGGAAGCACAAATAGCCCATACATCATGGGGCTGAACGTGCCGGGGATCAAATCCGAAGTGCTTGTTCGCATGCTTTCGGAAAAAGGAATCTTCATTTCCGCCGGCTCTGCCTGTTCCAGCAGATCAAAGAATCACAACCGAACAGTACAAGCCCTTGGCTTAAACCCGGACGAATACCTGCGAATTTCTTTCTCTCCCTGGTTGAATAAGGAAGAGGTTGAAGCGGCGGCATACACCATCGCGACTACCTGCAAAGAATTTCTCCAGATGATGGGAAACGGCTCGTAGGAGCCGCGTCAATAGTGGATGGTGAAAGTTCGGAAAATCAGGAAATGGGAAACCTCTGATTGTTCTATCTCCTATTCCCACTCCCTCACGCACTTGCACTCGCACTTTCACTTTTCACGGGACGCAACGCGTCGCGTGAAAATATCTGAAAGCGCATCCTTAAGCGTGGGAAAGTGAAAGGTAAACCCTTCCTGGAGGGCCCGTTCCGGCATGACAATTTGGCCGGAAGTGAGAATGCGGGCCCCCTTCCCAAAGAGCAGTTTCAGTGCGAATTCGGGGACTGGCAGGACCGCGGGGCGGTGAAGGGCTCTCGCAAGAGTTCGGGTAAAGCGATTGTTATCCACCGGATTCAGACTTACCGCGTTGTATACCCCGCTACCACCCTTTGTCGCCACAAAAAAAACCAACCTGCAGAGATCCTCCAGATGAATCCAGGAAAATCCCTGTTTTCCGCTGGCGATTCGGCCGCCAAGTCCCAGGAGGAATGGAGTGCGAATCTTTTTGATCATGCCGCCGCCATTTCCAAGGACCACTCCCAATCTCAGAATTGCAGTTCGGATGTGTAATGGTGCTGCTTCCCTTGCGGCTGCTTCCCAATCCTCACAGAGCGTCGCAAGAAAATCATGCTTAACCGTGAAACTGGACTCTGTCTGCTGGCGAAAATCCGGATACAGCCCCACTGCAGATGCTGAAATCAGGACTCCAGGCCTGGGATCCGCCTTTTCAAGCGCAGTCACCAGCGTCCGGGTTGTTCCCACCCGGCTTTCCCTCAGCTTCGTCAGGTAACGGTTTGTCCACCTGCCCAGGATAGGTGCTCCCGCGAGGTTAACCACCACATCGCTGCCGGAGAGTTTTTTTGCAAGCAAATCCGGGTCGTTAAAATCCTTCCTTGTTACGGATGTAGCATTATGGCTGGATTCTTCCAGAAAGGAAATCAGGTTTGACCCTACGAAGCCTGTGCCACCGGTAATAACGAATTTCATAACTATAGTATAGCGTTGAAACGCCATCTTGGCAAATGGCGGATAAAATTAGTAGGGATAAGTTTGAGGTTGAGTTCGGACAAGATTCGGAAGGGACAGGGAATTGTCAAATGACATTTTCAGTTCCCTTGTCCTTTCTCATTCTCTCACTTTTGTCACTCATCACCCATCACTCATCACTTCCCATGTCGCCCATTCTTCTTTCCTTTGCTATAATCAGGACAGACTTTTGAGATCGGGAGGAAATATGGATTTTGAAACTATTATTCTTGAAAAAAGAGAAAATATCGCGATTATTACGGTCAATCGACCGAAAGTGCTGAATGCACTAAACCAGATGGTTCTGGATGAACTGGAAATGGTTATTGACGCCATCGCCGAGGATCCGTCCATTCAAGGTGCAGTGATCACCGGTTCCGGTGAAAAAGCGTTTGTTGCCGGAGCGGATATCTCGGAATTTAAAGGGATATCAGTGGAAGAGGCAAGGAAAATGTCTCGACGTGGACAGGTGCTTTTTGGACGTTTGGAAGCCCTGCCCATTCCGGTCATCGCCGCAGTGAATGGTTTTGCATTGGGTGGCGGCCTGGAATTGGCCATGTCCTGTACCTTCCGATACGCGACACCGAATGCCAGGGTCGGCCAGCCGGAAGTAAAACTGGGACTGATCCCGGGGTACGGCGGCACGCAGCGTCTCGCGCGTCTTGTGGGCCGATCCAAAGCCATGGAAATCTGCATGACAGCCCGGATGGTCACGGCTGAAGAAGCGATGAAGATCGGCATCATCGATCGGATTGTGGAAGATGGCGACCTCGTGGACACTGCGGTGGAATCCATTAAGGCCATCCTTGCCAATGCGCCCATTGCTGTTTCCTACTGCAAGCGGGCAGTGCTGGAAGGGCTGGAACTTCCCTTTGACGCAGCGGCGAAACTGGAAAGCCAGTTGTTCGGCCTCACTTTTGCCACGGAAGATAAGGATGAAGGCGTTTCGGCCTTCCTGGAAAAACGTCCGGCTGAATTTAAAGGCAGATAACGGCCCGCAGGGCCGGGTGATGAGTGAAGGGTGATGGGTGATGAGTGATGAGTGATGAGTGATAAAAGGCAGGGAGCAAGCCAATTCCCTTCTGCCTCGCACTCGCACTTTCACTTTCTGCCCCTACTCAGTGGAGTGATGGGTGATGAGTGATGAGTGACAAAAGACAGGGAAGGGCCAATTCCCTTCTTTCATGCACTCGCACTTGCACACGCACTAACAAGAGGGAGATTGAATGAACAATCAGGCCGACAATGGCAAAGGAATATCAAAACACTCAACGGCGGCGCTGTCGCTGGCGGCACTGGGAGTGGTGTTCGGGGACATCGGCACCAGCCCGTTATATGCATTGCGGGAATGTTTCCACGGCGACTATGCGGTGGCAGTGAGTCGCGCCAACATCTTCGGCGTGCTTTCGCTGATGTTCTGGTCTCTGATTCTCGTGGTCACATTGAAATATTTGACCTTTGTGATGCGGGCCGACAACGAGGGAGAAGGCGGCGTTTTAGCCTTGACTTCCCTTGTCAACCGCCTCAAGGGAACTGCGCGGCCTGTTTATCTTGTAGCACTGGGGTTGTTTGCGGCCTCTCTGCTGTATGGTGATGGAATGGTGACACCGGCGATT
>CBEUWV010000150.1:0-5317 GCA_965546895.1 uncultured bacterium | reverse complement strand
CACATTGTTAAAGATCTTCCCCCAGGACGGCATTCCTTCCGGAAAATCCTCCGGCGGAAACACATCCGTTGCCCATTCACACCAATACTGCGTCATGGGCTTAATCGGGCCCGCCAATGCTTTCTTGTCGGAAATATAATCAAGAAAAACATTGCTGGCCTCATCGTCAGTCCGGTTGCCATTCACAATGGCAGTATACGTATCCCAATATTGAATTTCCGGGGCAATGTGGGGAAGGTACAGTTGTCTTTCCAGGGTATCACTTGCACGAACAAACATGGATCGTAAATTGTCCCGGCCAATCATATTCAGATACCCTGCCAGATGACCATCTGAAATCACTTCGCCCCAGAGATTCCCTTCCAATTGGTCCATGGAGACAGGCGAATAATACCGACCCATAGGGGTAAGGGAGCCCTCAATGGGAGTCAGGACTTCAACACCGTCCTGATCCATTACATGCAAAGTGAAATTCACCGTGTGCGTGTCGACATTTACCAGACCCACATAAGAAATATAATCGGCACCGTTCTTTAGAAGTGGGAAGTAGAGGTGATTTTCCGCGGTGTTCACTTTTGTGGACATTGCACGGGCACTTACAATCCGAATGCCCCGGTTCGGACGGGTTTCTGAAAATGAACAAATTGAAAGAGAAAACACAACAAACAGAAAAACAAACATACTCCAAGGTCTGGAAAAGACACTCCACTGTTTCATTAACCGCCTCCCGGTAAACGATTTACTCATTTATCATGCAAAGAACGTGCCTGACAATCGCTTCGTACTATTAAAAGTATAACGCAGCTGAAGATTAAAATATACAAGTTTTCGACAAAATTCAAAAAATCAATTTTCTGAATCTTGAAGCTCGTAACTGATCTTAATTTTGGCTGTTTGCTTCAGCATGGCAGACGCGGAACAGAGTTTATTCTCAGAAAGATCAATCGCCTGCTGCACTGCTTTTTCCGGGATATTTCGACCGCTGATTTTGAAGTGAATGCGGATTTCTGTGTATACCTTGGGATGAGTTTTCGCCTTGTCCGCATCCAGTTCTACTTCCAGTCCCGTAAGATCCAGACGTTTTTTCTCCAGAATCGATACCACGTCATAAGCTGTACAACCGCCCAATCCTATCAGCAGCAGCTCCATCGGTCTGGGGCCGGCATCTTGTCCCCCGAATTCCACCGGTCCATCCATCAGAACACTATGACCACTTTCGACCGTCCCCTGAAACAACCGCAACCCCTTCCATTTAACTGTTGTTTTCATGTCCTTTAGCTCCTGGTAAGTTATTTATCAACAATATGATCCCGCTGAGGCATTTTCTCAATATAAAGTGACTGAGACGGAAATGCCACACCAATGCCTTCCCTTTCCAGCATTCTCAAAATATCTAAATACAGTGCTTCCTGAATGTCCAGATATTCCTTCCAAACACTGGTCGTAGTAAAACAATACACAAAAATCTCCAGGGCACTGTCCGCCATCCGATTCAAATTCACAAGAAAAAAATCGTCATGGATGTTTTTGTTTTCAGAAATCAGTTTTCTGATATTGTTCAATGCCAGTTCTATTTTTTCAATCGACGTTCTGTACTCAATGCCAAGGCTGAAACGAATCCTTCGTCTTTTTCTTAATGAAAAGTTTTCAACCGACTGATTTGCAATGGCAAAGTTAGGAACTGATACCAGAGATTTTTCAAAGGTTCGAATCTTTGTGCTGCGAAATCCAATCGCTTCCACAACGCCTTCTACGTTTCCTGTTTTGATCCAGTCACCCACCTTAAACGGTGAATCAACAATGATGATAATTGAACCGAAGAAATTTGAAACCGTGTCCTTTGCTGCCAGCGCTACGGTCAAACCGCCCAATCCCAGTGATGCAACCAGCCCCGAAACAGAATATCCCAGGTTCTGAATCAGGAAAAGAACGGCCAGTACGCCAGTCAAAACCTTCAGTGATTTGCGGATTATAATAGCTAACTGGTCATCTACCGGAGACTGACGTCGTTCTGACCATTCCCGCATAAATAAAGAGAACGACTCAATGAGTACAAACAATAGCCGCACAATCAGATATACAATAATGACGAGATAGAAATTGTTGACAACCTTAAAGAACAATGGAGATGAAATATCACTTCTAAATAGGTTAATAGACGCATATATGGCTGAAATAATCAAGAAAGCCCCGATTGGCCCCGGAATTTTGTCCACAAGGTAGTCGTCGGATTCTGTCTTGGTGGAAGAGGACAACCGAGTAAAGACTGAGAACAAACGGGAAATAACTAATTTTTTGAGAAGGAAGGCAATAAGAATCAGTAAAAAGGCAAATATAGCCTTCCTGATCAGAGCGTTGCCAATAATATCCTGGAGAAAGTTCAGTTTACTCAGCATACAGGCTGTCGATCAAGTCTTTGTGCTTTTCGTCCACAACCCGGCGTTTTACCTTCAGAGTAGGCGTTAACTCCCCGGTCTCCAGGGTCATTTCTTCTTCAAGGAGGACAAATTTCTTAACCTGTTCGTACCGGGCCAGATCTTTATTGACCCCGTCGATCTTTTGCTGGTACAGATCCAGAATCTTTTCATGTTTCAGGAGCTCTGCCTCAGAAGAGAAATCAACGCCATTGCGATCCGCCCACTTCTTCAGGGCCTCAAAATCCGGAACAATAATGGCCGAAATAAATTTCCGTTTATCTCCGATGAGAACAGCCTGTGAAACATATTTTATGGCTTTCAGGCTGTTTTCAATTGGCGCAGGTGCTACATTCTTACCACCGGAAGTGACAATCAATTCTTTCTTCCGGTCAGTAATAACGAGACAGTTGTCCTGATCCAGATGTCCAATATCCCCTGTATGGAACCAACCATTCTTTTCCAGCACTTCCTTTGTTTCATTTTCCCGGTTATAATATCCCATCATCACATTGGGGCCTTTGCAGAGGATCTCGCCATCTTCGGCAATTTTTACTTCCACATTGGGAATAACAGGGCCAACAGTTCCAGGCTTAATCAAATTTAACAGATTTACGGTGATTACAGGAGATGTTTCCGTCAGGCCATACCCTTCCAGAATCTTTAAATCCGCAGCAAGGAAAAATTCGGCAATTTCCTTTCCAAGGGGTGCACCCCCGGAAATGAAAAACTTCAGTTTACCGCCTGTTTTCTGTTGAAGTTTGCTGAAAACCAGTTTGTGAGCAACCTTGTATTTGAAGCCAAGAAATCCGCCTGGTCGTCCGCCCCTCGATAAGATCGGAGAAGCCGCTTGACCGACGGAAACAGCCCAGAAAAATATCTTCTTCTTCAGCCCACTTCCAGACAAAGCCATGTCCATAATTCTCGCATACATCTTTTCATATAAGCGTGGAACAGAAACCATCAATGTGGGTTTCACTTCCACCATATTCTGGGGAACCGTTTCAATGCTTTCTGCATAGGCAATACATCCGCCCAACAGCATGACGAGGTAATATCCTGCCATCCTCTCAAGCACATGGCTCAGCGGCAGAAAAGAGAGAGACACATCACTGTCATCGTAATAGTCACTTCCCAGAACGGCTGCTCTTGCATCCACGCAATTGGACGCAAGGTTCCTGTGGGTCAGCATAACTCCTTTGGGGCTTCCGGTTGTACCTGAGGTATAGATGAGGGTTAAAAGGTCATCGGGTTTCCGGCCAGTTGCGCGTTTCTGGTACTCATCTCCATGCTTTTCCCGGTATTTTTCACCTTTCTCCATCAACTCATCCAATGTCATTGTATGTTCTTCTTCTATTTTCGTATTGTCCATTACAATGACATATTTCAATTTCTTGCAATTTTTTCTGATTTCCCGGACCTTTTCAAACTGAAGCATATTCTCAACAAAAATCATGGATGCATCTGAATCCTTCAGGATGTATTCCACCTGATCGGAAGGGAGGGTTGGATAAATTGTAACATCCGCTGCCCCGGCTGTAATCGTTCCCAAATCTGCAGCTGCCCATTCCCAGCGATTGTGCGACAGGATTGCGACTTTTCCGGATTCTTCCAACCCCAGAGAAATTAAACCGTTACCAATCTTTTCCACCCTTTCTTTCATATCAAGCGCAGAAATAGGCTTGTATACTCCGCCTTCTTTGTACATAAAAAGCGGACCATTTTTCTTTTTTTCTACAACCTGAAAAAACAACTCACAAATTGTCTGGGGCTTCATTCGCTCCTCCCATTTAATTGTATTGAATCAATTCTACTAGTAGTTTCAACATTCCGCAAGACCGGAGACAAAGGCTTGAGTCAAAGACTTCGCGGCCCTCTCCAACTGATATTCTTTTTTTGAAAGAAGCCATGACGTAACCATTTCATCAATCATTCCGAAAAACAGCTTTGTTCCGAACTTGGAGTCCAGTTTGCGAAACACCTGTTTGTTTTGACCGGCTTCAATTGTTTCCCGGATAATCCGAAAATAATCTCTCAGTTTCGAACGGGTAAACTTCTCCATAAACACAATGTTATGGCGAAACTCAATTTGAAAAACGGTTGCCAGATCTCGATTTGCCCCAAGGTATTGCAGGTGGAGAAATGCAATTGTTTCCAGCCGCTCTATCGGATCTAAAATGTTCTTCAATTTATCTTCAGAAACCTGAACAAACTTGTCCAGTGCTTCATCAAAAATTGCAGACAGGATTTCATCCTTGCTCTTAAAATAAATATAAATCGTCCCATCCGCGACGCCGGCTTCTTTCGCGATTTCTGAAACACGAGAATTAAAATACCCATTTTTTGCAAAAGTGCGAATTGCCGCCTGAATGATCTTGTTTCTCTTTTCTTCCTTCTTCAGTTTCATAAAAACCTCACGTCTAAAAATGAATGAGCTCTCATTCATATTTAACCACACAAATCATTATTCGTCAAAAGAGGCACAATAAATTTAAGGTTAAAATCTTTTTCCCTGAAGGACCTTGAAATCTACAGAATCCACATGTACCATTTACTTACCGGTAGATCCGGTCTAATTGGCACACCCGGGGGGTATTCAATGAATCGGTCACCCATTGTATCCATCATAATGGGCAGCGACTCTGATTTTGAGGTCATGAAAGAAGCTGCAATTATTCTTAAGAACTTTGATGTTGAATTTGAAGTACTTGTAACATCCGCCCACCGCACTCCCGAACGCACTTCTCAATTTGCCAGTGGCGCAGCAGGCCGCGGTATCAAAGTCATCATCGTTGGCGCAGGAGCCGCCGCTCATCTGGCAGGTGTAGTTGCGGCTCAGACGACATTGCCGGTTATCGGTGTCCCCATTAACGCCACTTCCCTTTCTGGTATGGACGCCCTTT
>CBEUWV010000149.1:0-5330 GCA_965546895.1 uncultured bacterium | reverse complement strand
TCAAGGTGGTAGATGCGGTGAATCGTCGTGGTTCCGGATGCGGTGAGTCCCGCAATAACAAGTGATGCGCTGGCTCGGAGATCGGTTGCCATTACTTCCGCTCCCTGGAGAGTGGCACCACCCCGGACGATGACACGGTTCCCGTCAATCTTAAGCCTGGCACCGAGACGGTTCAGTTCCTGAACGTGCTGAAAGCGATTTTCAAAAATAGTTTCTTTGATAAATGATACGCCTTCCGCTTGTGTCATCAAAGCCATGAACTGTGCCTGAAGATCAGTGGGGAACCCAGGGTAGGGAGAGGTTTCCACATCCACGGGGTGAACGCCGTGGGGCGCTTTCACAGAAATTGTGTTTTCCCCTGTTACTACAGTTACGCCGGCTTCCCCCAGTTTTTCGATGGGAATAAGCAAATGTTCGGGATTCACCGAAGTTAAGGTGCCATTGCCTCCACTTGCTGCCATGGCCATCATGTAGGTAGCGGCTTCAATCCGGTCGGGAATTACCCTGTGAGTGGTTCGGTGAAGCGCAGAGACTCCCTCAATGGTAATGCGGCTGGTGCCGATTCCATCAATATTGGCTCCCATGCTTTTCAGACAGTTACACAAATCCGCTACTTCCGGTTCATTGGCCGCATGTTCAATGACCGTTTCACCTTCTCCCAAAACTGCTGCCATAATTGTATTTTCCGTTCCGGTAACGGTCACGCGGTCAAAAAGAATTCTCGTACCTTTGATTTTCGGGGCCCGAAGGATAGCGAAGCCGGATTCAATCCTGTGGTCCGCACCGAGTTTCTGGAAGGCGTGGATATGCTCGTCAATGGGTCGCGCACCGATTGCGCATCCTCCGGGTGTGTACACGTGGGCCTCCCGGAACCGTCCCAGAAGCGGTCCCATCAGGAGGACGGAGGCGCGCATCTTTCTTACTATGTCGTATGGAATTTCATCCGGCCGTACTTCAGAGGTATTGAGAAGTAGTTTTCCTGTTTTCGGATCAAACTGTACAGTAGCGCCCAGGCGTTCCATTGCCTTCAGGAGAGTCCGGACATCCATCACGTCGGGGACATTCTCCAGTTCCAGGCCGTCTGCGGAAAGAATTGACGCAGCGATCAGAGGCAGTGCGGCGTTCTTCGCTCCGGAGATATGGACTTCCCCGGTTAAGGGCTTCCCACCGTGGATTACAAGTTTGTCAAGCATACTGTATAAGTCCAATTCGCTCATGTTTCCCCAAATCCTTTATGATTTTAAACTGATGAATCCTGTTTGATGAACCTTGCTCCACCAGTTTCCGTATAGCATCTCCTTGATTATACCCGAACTCGAAGGCGAGGTACCCGCTTTTTTTAAGAATGACCGGAGCTTGCTCCAGGAGAACACGAATATGTGCCATTCCCTGTTCTTCGGAAAAGAGTGCCTCACGGGGCTCGAATGAAAGTTCCGGCTGCAGTGACGGAATCTCTTTCAAAGAAACATAGGGCGGGTTTGCAGTGATAAAATCCACTGATGATGGGGGAAAAGAGGTCAGCATGTCTGTCACAAGAAAGTCGCAGTTAAAAGCGCTGAGGTGATTCTTATTCTGTATCGCTGTTTCAAGTGCTGCCGGTGAAATATCACAGCCGATGACACGGGACCGTGGAAGTTCCAGCGCCATGGAAATTGCCACACATCCTGACCCGGTGCAGCAGTCAATAACAATCTGTTTTGAGTTTTCGGGGATATGTTCAAGTGCTGTTTCAACCAGATGTTCAGTCTCAGGCCGGGGAATCAGCACGTTCGGCGTCACCTGGAACTCATGTTTCCAGAAATTGCAGGTGCCGAGAATGTATTGCAGGGGGGTGTGAGCTTTTCGCTGTTCAATAAGCTCGTAAAAATGGCGCCATTCTTTGGAGGTCAGGGTAAAATCACCAGTGACAGCCCGATACGGAGGAATGTGAAACAAAGCAGACAGAATCGTTGAGATGTCTTTTTGAGGAGAAGAAATTTCGGCACCCTGAAGTTCTTTGACGGCATGCTGCAGATGAAGATGTGTGGATTCGTTACTGTCCATATGTCAGATCAACTCCGGACAGTGGATGCTTCCTTCATGGCAATGGCCTGGTAGTGAGCGATCAGTGCATCAATAATTTCATCCAGTTCACCATCCAGAAATGCAGCGAGCTGGTGAGTCGTTTTCCCGATGCGGTGATCTGTAATACGGCTCTGAGGGAAGTTGTAGGTGCGGATTTTTTCGCTGCGATCCCCGGTTCCAACCTGGCTTTTCCGATCCTTTGCAATTTCTGCATGTTGTTTTTCCTGCTCGATTTCATAGAGTCTGGAACGAAGTACACGCATTGCTTTTTCTTTGTTTTTGATCTGGGATTTTTCATCCTGACAGGTTACTACGAGACCGGTGGGAATATGAGTAATACGGATAGCGGAATACGTTGTATTGACCGATTGGCCTCCGGGTCCGGAAGAGCAATACCGGTCAATTCGCAGGTCCTTTTCGTTGATATTTACTTCTACCGCATCCACTTCCGGCAGTACAGCAACGGTGACCGCGGAAGTATGGATACGTCCTCCGGATTCGGTTTGCGGAACACGCTGAACCCGGTGAACCCCACTTTCATACTTGAGTCTGGAATATGCATATTGCCCTTCAATTACAGCGACAACTTCCTTCAACCCGCCAACTCCAATCTGGTTGATTTCCATGATTTCCAGGCGCCAGTTTCGTTTTTCCGCGTAGCGCGTGTACATACGAAAAATTTCCGCGGCAAAGAGGGCTGCCTCGTCACCGCCGGTACCGGCACGTACTTCCAGTACTACATTTCGTTCATCGTTGGGGTCTTTTGGGAGAAGAAGGATTTTCAACTGATCCTTGATTTCTTCAAGCTCTTCTTTCAGGGATTCCAGCTCTTCTTCCGCCAACGCCTTCATCTCGCGGTCGCTATCGGAGTCAGAAAGGATTTCCTGTGTGTCGTTGATCTGTCTGTTTATCCGGCTGTAGTTCTGATAGGCGGAAACCAGCGGCTCCAGTTCAGAGCGCTGCTTGGATAGTTTTCGGAAAAGAGAGTGATCCTGAGCTATCTCAGGATCACTCATTTTTCGCGTCAATGATTCAAATTCATTTTCAATGTCCGCAAGTTTATCAAACATTTGCGGTGCTCAGTCTTGCCCCTTGTTTCCATAGCGACGTTTGAATTTCTCAACGCGGCCGGCGGCATCAATGAGTTTCTGTTTCCCTGTGAAAAAGGGATGACAGGCCGAGCATATTTCCACCGAAATTTCCTTTTTGGTTGACCGCGTCTTGAACGTGTTACCACAGGCACAGGTGACGGTCACTTCATCATATTTCGGGTGAATGTTCTTTTTCATTGCACAATCCTCCTTAAAGATCCACTCAGGATTCACATTATAGTTCAACAACCCGCCATTGCAAAGCACTTTTTAGTCTGAGTTCGGGGGCGTTGTTTTCTCTGCTTTAGCGCTACTCTTGGTTTTCTTCTCAGAACCGGGTCGCGTCCAGGATATATAATCGCAATCGGGATAACGGGAACAGCCGTAAAATGTCTTTCCTTTTCGGCTGCGCCGTTGAATCACCTTTCCCTCTTTACATTTGGGGCAGGATATATTCAATTCCTTCTTACCATTTTCAATGTACTGGCATTCTGGATAGCCGGAACAGGAGACAAAGAGCCCATAGCGCCCTTTCCGTTCCACCAGTGCTTTTCCGCATTTGGGACAATTCCGGTCCACTTCTCTTACCGTCCCGTTTTTCTTTGATTTCCGGTAGTCACATTCGGGATAGTTACTGCACTGAAAATATTTACCGTAGCGCCCGGACTTAAGAACAAGGGCTTTCCCGCATTTGGGACATGCTTCTTCTATCTGGTCTTCTTCAGCATTGTTACTCAGGTCACGGGTGTTCTTGCAGTCCGGATAATTTGTACAGGCCATGAATAGACCGTAGCGTCCAACTTTGATTACCATTGGAGCTCCACATTTGTCGCATTTTTCATCGGTGGCAATTCCATCACGCTTGACGTTGGTGATGGCATCTGTTGCATTCTTGAGCTCATTGGAAAACTTTCGATAAAAAGTATCCAGGAGGGTTTGCCAGCTCATGGCACCCTGGCCGATACTGTCGAGCTGGTTTTCCAATTCGGCAGTATAGCTGACTTCGAAGATGTCTGGAAAAGCTTTAATCAGAATGTCATTGACCAGTTCTCCCAGCGCAGTGGGGTGGAATTTCTTTGCCTGCTGTTCAGCGTATTCCCGGTTCTGAATAACTGAGATAATGGACGCATAGGTACTGGGTCTGCCAATACCATTGGTCTCCAATTCCTTAACCAGTGTAGCTTCTGTGAATCGGGCAGGCGGTGTGGTGAAATTCTGTTCCGAAAGCAGTTTCTCTACCTGAATATTTTCATTTTCGGAAACTGCGGGTAACAGTTTATCTTTGGCGATTCCCGGGTTGTACACTTCCGTAAATCCGGCTTGTACCAGTGTGGTACCACTGGCAACAAAGTCATAAACACCGGAACTGATTATGATCTTGGTTTCATTGAGAATCGCCGGAATCATCTGGGAGGCGACAAAGCGTTTCCAGATAAGGGTATACAATGCCAACTCGTCCCGACTCAAGTATTTTTTCAGTTTTTCGGGGGGCAGGTGAACCATTGTGGGCCGTATCGCTTCATGAGCATCCTGGGCACCGGACTTGGCGGCAAAGATGTTTGGACGGGCTGGGATCATGTCCTTTCCCATTGTTTTGCTGATAAAGGTTCGCGCTTCATCCAGTGCCTGAGCAGAAATTCGAGTGGAATCTGTTCTCATGTACGTAATGAGACCAACCGAGCCTTCCTGCCCGATGTTTTTTCCTTCGTACAGGTGTTGGGCCATTGTCATGGTCTTTTTGACAGAGAACCCCAGAGCCCTTGAAGCTTCCTGTTGCAGTTTACTGGTGATGAAGGGAGCAAGCGGTTTGCGTTTCTTTTCTTTTTTCTCAAGAGAGGATACGGTAAACGTTCCTGCTTTCAGTTGAGACAGAATGTCGGCTGCCTGTTCCTCTGAACCAACGGTAAAGGCACTTTTGGCGTTGCCCGACCGAACCTTTTTTTTATTTACACGTTCAAGTTTCGCAACAATTTCTTCGCCCTGCTCGGTGAGGAAATGGCCGGTTATGGACCAGTACTCTTCTTTCTGGAATGCTCGAATTTTCTTTTCCCGTTCACAGATGATTCTCAGTGCCACTGTCTGCACCCGGCCGGCTGAGAGGCCGCGTTTTACTTTTTCCCAGAGAAGAGGGGATACTTTGTATCCGACCAGTCTGTCAACGATGCGGCGGGTCTG
>CBEUWV010000148.1:0-5333 GCA_965546895.1 uncultured bacterium | reverse complement strand
TGTTCACTTGGCCTCCATTTCCCGCTTTTGGACTGTCCGACTCAAAAATTAATCAACGGACCATTGACCCGATACCCGAACAGGTAGGTGCGCCCCGGCATTGGAATCCCCGGGATACTTTCATAGCTGTTATCCATTGCGTTTTTTACTTTCAAATAAAACCCGGTACCAAAGAATGTCATATCCAGCACGGAGGCGTTGGACAGCCCCGGCGTATCCAGAAACTGGTACATAAGCGACAGGTCTTTTCCGTGATAGCGAAGGACCCAGCGGTTCTTTGGAACATACCAGCTGTATTTGGTTTCCAGGTTTGTAGATGATTCCCGGCTGATCAACTGGTACCCGGCGGACCAGTTTCCAATTACCGCGGAAGCTTCCAGCCCCCAGACTCTGGAATGGCCGATATTTTCCGCGTACCACATTTCATCCCTGCGAACCCAGTCAATCAATTGGGTTTCATTCCGATAGAAAAGCGTTCCCTTCCACCAGGCCCTGCCCACGGACAGGTCAATGTTCCAGGCAGACTCAGATTGGAGTGCGGAATTCCCCTGATTCACAGGAGACGTGTAATAGAGTTCCGTATAATCCGGCAGACGAACACTCCGGGACGCTTCCATTGACACGCGGTAACTGCTTATCCATCTGTAGACACCGGCAAAAGGCATCCACTCGGTCTGCCCTCTTGACGAATCCAAAAGGCTGATTCCCGGGCGAATCGTCCAACCGCCGATCTGGAAAATGGTTGCCCCTTTCACTGTCAGCTGATGGTCATTGTGCTGCCCCAGAACCGGGCTGGAAACACTGTTGGCAGCAAAATCATATGAAAGAAATAAGTTATGTGGCAATTGAAATTCCTGGTGGAATCCACTGCGCACTGTTTCGGTTTCATTTGTATAGAAATCGGGATTGTCCCGGTCCAGCAAAAAGGTGTCATCGTGACGGATTCCGTACACAGTCAGGTTCTTCCAGCTGACTGACGCAAGGTAGGTTTCGGTGGTTTCATGGGACGGATAAGGCGCGTAAAAGTCCTGAGCTCCGAAGCTTTTCCGATTAAACGCGGTAAAAACCCGGACACCGTTCTGTTGTCCCTGCCAGGTTACATTTGTCGTGTGATAATCGGTATTGTCCCGATATCCGTCACTTCCTTCCAATAAGTAAGAAAGGCCATATTGCGCGGCGTAAATATGGTAGTATCTGTCAGTTCCGTAGGCAAAATTGTATTTCTCTTTCTGATTGTTGCCGGTGCTCAGGTTCACCTGTCCGCTGAATCCGTATGGAGCGTCCGCCCCGGAAGCAGCGGGACGAACCGAAAAAGAAGCCAGATCTTCTGTTGCTATCGGAATGTCAAAATTGTGATGGTAGGTCTGAGCGTTGTTCAGGGGAATTCCGTTCAGGAGTACCCCTACCTGGTTTCCCTTGGCGCCACGGAATGAAATATCCGCCTGCACCCCTCCGGGCCCCCGGGTTGCCAGGGAGAGCGAAGAGAAAAATTCGAACAGATCCGCCGCGTTGATAAGTGTGAATTCATCCATTACCGACTGGTCAATGGTTTCCGTTTTTTCCGCGCTGCCCGCTTTTGCCGTCACCACAACCTGTTCGTTTACCTTCGGATTTGCGGTCAAAAGCAGCAGAGCAAGTATTACGCCATGGCCCATTAAGCCCCTCCCAGTTTCTAAATCGCTATGAAGCCGAATACATCTGAATCAACTCCCACGTAACAGACGCGATTATAAAGCATGGACGTTGAAGGGTAAAGAAAAGTGGTAAATTCCGATTAGAATTCTGCATTCTGCTTGAAGTAGCAGGCCATTCCAGGAGAAGGTGGATTCTTTATTTCATGATTTTTAACCCAGTTCACAAGACTGGGACCCATATCCGAGAATTGACGCCAGGTGACAGCTGGAACCGTGTCCGCAATTTTCCTACCAATTCCCATTGTCATGAGAGGCTTTCCATCATCCTGTTTCAGGACAATTGCCGCCGAAATCAATGGTCGGTTCTGATCTCCGTAACACGTGGCAAAAAAACGGGAAAATGTGTTCAGGTACGTTTCCCTGGGTTGATTGTCATAAAGAATTGACGCATTCACCCGGAAAGCCTTCTGTTGATTCACATACCGGACCTCAAGAGAATAGCGGTTTCCTTTCAACGCCTTTGCGAGGGAAGTGTACAGGAGACTGGATGGAGTCTGGCCCGGCGTCACGGAAGAAGCGGGAGGGGGGGGTGGCGCGGAGACCTCATTTCGCGATCCGGGAGATGTTCTCGTTGCACCTGGAGTGGCGGCATTTTTTACATTTAATTGGGGCGAGGAAATTACATTGGCAGAACTGGAATGGGAGTTGTTTCGGAGCAACACAAATGCCAAACCCAGAATGATAATGCCGATTACAATCCAGAGTCCTTTTTCAGTCCTGGAAGGCCCCAATTTCTCATGAACAACCGGATCGCCGCAGCTCGGGCAAAAACGTGTGCGTTCATCAGGGATACGGGCACCGCACTTTTTACAGTACATTCTTGTTCTCCATCCTCTCCGCGTGGGAAGAGATAAAGGGTAAAGAAAAATGCATATCTTCTCTTTTTTTCACAATAATCCACACGCAGACAGCCAGATATGCCATCCAGTAAAAAACGGACACAAACTGAAACAGTCCTCCGATCAGGGGCAATTCAGTGAATATTCGAAAAAGGAAGAAGATGAGGACAGTGACGGCAAAATAAATTGTTCCTTCCCGTACAATTGCCTGTCGCGCTGCCGCCAGATTTCCGTAACCCGGCCACAGGAGCAACACCATCGGTCCTGAAAAGCAGAGTATCAGGAACTGCGTCTGCCAGTTGTTTGCCCGGTTCATATTCATCTCATTTGACATCGTATTGACAGTATAAACCACATTTACTTTTTTTGCAAAATAGAATCAATCCGCTAACTGAATGATTCAACGGGACAGTGACTATTTTTCGGCCGGATTTCTCCCGGCTTTATGTCCGCCCCTTTCAATACAGAAGCGGGCTGTGGACCATGTCAGCCTTTCCGGGCTTCTACAGGGCAGTCTTCGCCAGTTGTCAACTTCAGTAAACGGAATATGGAACTGCTTCAACCGGTTTCGAACAGATTTGAACAATCCCGGATGAACAATGATTGGGACATGCTCCAGCGAGATCAGCTGTTCTTTCAATTTTCGGTTAACTTCCGAATATTGAGTAGTATATGACCACGAAACCCCTGCAATATTTATCAGAAGAATCGATAGGATTACGGCAGCGAATCCGCTGGCGATTGTCTTCTCAAGTGAAAAAAGGTAAACACATATAATCAGGGGCAAAAGCCATAGTTGTGGCGCCAGACGGGCCCACCAGCTATCGGGATTGATAATAACAGACAGAAGGATGCCCGCAACAAACAGCATCATTTCCGGTCGTTCCTTTCGATACAGCAGCAGCATTCCCAGAAACGCAAGTATGGAAACAATCAAAACACCGCCAAACAGCGGACCAAATCCCCCCACTCTGAGCGAAGACTGTACAAACCACCGAAACTCCGTTTTCGAACACGTAAACGGATTTTTTGGTTTGCTGGACTGGAGAAACATGAACTGCGGATTATCACTCCTGGAAAATAGAGAACGATATAGTTTTGTGAAACGATTTGCCTCTACAAAGTCCGTTGGCCGCTGCAGTTTCAGTACGTCTACTTTGTGGGTCCCCAGTATGGGATGAAACGGATTGCCAAAACCTGCCAGGTTTGTCACATAAGGATTGAATCCGACAATGAAAACTGCCACAATTCCAGCATAAACTGTCACACGAAATCGCCGTCTGGTCAGGTAACGGCGATGAAATAGCCCTGCCCCGAGAAAGAGCAGGCCAACAACAATGCCCATGTAAGCCGTCCCGTTGAACTTGACGTTGAAGCAGAGAACCATCACTGAGAAGAAACCAGCATCAATGAGCACGCTTTCTTCCAGCAGAAAGAGAAGCCCCAGGCTGATGCCAATGACAATCAGAGATGCCAGCTGTCCGTCCACAAGGAAACTGAACATCTGGCATACCGAAACAGGATTTAATGCGGCAAGCAGTGCCAGCGGCAATGCGAAACGACGCGTCCACTTAAATTCCAGCAGAACAAACAGAGATAGCAGGAATGAAGACATCATCAAAAGCAGGTTAAACAACTTTCCCGTTTCGATATTTCCGGTGAGACGGAACATGGACGCGGCACAGACCCAGGGACCCTTGCTGTAAAAATTCGAATACTTGAGTAATCGGTCCGAGCCCGTTTTAGCATAGGTGGTGACTGGATCCCATCCTCCGGCCAGTTCCAGTATCGCGCTCTGATGATACCCCTGCCCATCCCAGGTTACGTCCAGAAAATGAACTGCCAATCCATAGGCAATGCACACCATCACCGCGATCCCTAAAAATGCGCCGAGCATTCCCCTTAACCGGGCCGATTTCCACCGCGCCGCTCCGATAAAGGCAAGAGAAAAAGCAAATGAGAGCAATACATGGCCACCCGAAACGGGAATCCCAAGGAAAAAACCAAGCCCTGCCAGGATTTCTATTCCTGCCATCAATAGCACAGGAAAAATTCCGCTGAGCAGAAGAATTAATTTTGCTTTTGACCTGAAAAAGCTCAAGATTGTTCTCCCGAAATCGGTTTGTCCATTTTTGCCACCTGCCGTGAAGGTTGATAAATATTCACCGGTATTATCCCATATTCCGTCCCAAATCTAATTGTCTCTTAACGGGAAGTGAAGTACCATGATTATGGATACGCACAATAAATGAGGTAAAACCATGAAAAGTCCGGAAAACGGAATTCCTGATCCTCCCGTTTCATTTCAACGCATCTGGAAAAACAGTGTGATTCTGGCATTTCTATTTTCACTGGTAGAAACGATTTTCAGGCTGCAAAGCCCCGTTTTCACCGTTTCGACTGCGGATTTCATCCAACTGGTCCTGCTGTTCACGTGCGGTGCTTTTATCTGGACACTACTGCAATTGCCTGTTGTTGCCCTGGTTTTTTGCAGAAAAAAAATTCAAAAACAGCGTTTCGGACTCCTTCTGACTGCTGTGGCCGGATTCTACCTCTACATGCTTTTTCTGGTGATTGCATCAAGCTGGTGTTTTTATATTTACAGGGGAATTTTTCTTACCGCAGGAGTGATTTCATTTGCCTTGCGCAACTCGGCAGCGCTGCAGTTGCATTTCATGCAGACCGGCATGTCCTTTTTTCTTCTGTTGAACGGCGTTTCCGCTATCCTGGCAATTGCGGTTCTGATTGTTTTGTCCAAGGGATTCTCATTTTCCCGAAAAACAGGAGGGTCAATCACTAT
>CBEUWV010000147.1:0-5373 GCA_965546895.1 uncultured bacterium | reverse complement strand
CGGCCATCCTTCCCGTCCGCTCTGTTGCTGACTGTAAGGGAAATCGTTTCACCGGAAACAACCTGAACATATCTGAACCAGTTGTCTGAGTCGGTGATATTGTGATCATTGATGGCAATGAGATAGTCCCCTTCCTTTACGCTGACATCGGGCCTGGCAAGGGGACCGGTCACATCAAGGTTGTATTTCGTCGGGCCAAAGATGGTGCCGAACCGATAGCGACCGGCCTTGCGGTCCGGTACCAGGTCCGCACCCAATAGGCCGGGATATACTTTTGCCCGGTTTTCAGGTTGGCGAACCTGGTTCTGGTCCCCACCGAAAATATAGGCGTGACCGACCGATACCTCTCCCACCATTTGTGAAATCAGCCAGTTAAGACCGTTTCGGCTGCTCACGTATGGGATATAGGCACGATACTGTTCACCAAGCTTTTTCCAGTCATGGCCATGGAGATTTTTATCGTAGAAAAAGTCCCGCCACCACCGCCATGCGTCATTGAAAATCTGATTGTACTCCGCCATGGTCTGAACCGTATATACCATTTTGGACAGGTTTACCGCTTCACCGAACTTTTTCTGGCTGTATGCCTTGTCCACCTCATTTATGTGGTAGACGCCGCCCTTATGGGTGATCAGCTGACTGCCGTCAGGGGACAAGCGGAAATCCTGTACTTTCTCAGGCAGTTTTACTTCTTTCTTTTTATCCATGTCAAAGATGTGAAGCCACACCCTTGTGTAACGATTGGGTTTAAACACGGCGTCGTAGTCATGTTCGACCCATTTGTCGACGGAACCCCAGGCTACCTTTCCATTTCCGGCTTTCAGGTAGAGATAATTCCCCGGTTTCACCGGTAATGGAAATGTCCGGCTTGATAGCTGGGCCAGATCGATGCGGAATTCAGGGGTGGTTTTCTTTTCCTTGTCGTCTTTGCCTGGCTTTTCTGTTTCATCGCCACCCGGGACCGCCGCCAGATCAGCAAATGGGGGCTTCTCCCCCGCCCGAAGCTGGACCGCAACCGGCGTGTAAGGAGAATTGAGGATATGGTCATCCTCATAAAAATCCATCTGCACGTTAAAATTACGGCTGGAAAGATAATAGAGATAATTGCCATCCTTATCGAATCGGGGATTCAGATTGTCATAAAAGTCATCGGTCAAATCAACCCGTTTCCCATCCGAAATGCGATAGAGTTTCACCATGCTGTTCCGGTTTTCCGCCACCGTTGTGTAGCATAGCCAGTTTGAGTCCGGGGCCCAGCCGTAATCATCGATTTCCCAGTAAAATTCATCATTTTTCAACTGATGATATTCGTCCACCTTTGTCAGCTTTTTGCTCGCCACATCCAGCACATAAATGCGGAAGTGTTTGGTGCCGAAGAGGATTTTCTTCCCATCCGGTGACCATGCCGGCCGGTAGGGATAGGCAAATCTGCCGTCCGTAAGCTGGAACCAGGGCCCGCCGCCAATGGATTGTTTGTAGAGCTGATATTCGCCGGTCCTATCTGAAAAAAAGCATACCCATTTACCATCCGGTGAGATTCGAGGCAGCCGTTCCCGGGACGCCGAACTGGCGGACAAATTAAGGGTATCTTCCTTCTTGTCCGACGGAACTGCATATACATCGCCCCTGGCTTCCAGAAGAGCGGTCTTTCCGTCATTTGACACATCTATGAAGTGGACATACTTCTTTGGATTGATAACCCGATCCCGTAACCGCCACCGGTCACTGGGAACCGTAACTGAAACATCCTCCACCCTACCGGTTGACGCGTTCAGCACGTGGAGCGTGCCATCCTGCACATACACCATCCTGCTATCGTCATGCCCTGCCATCATAACGTCCAGTTTGTCCCCCGATCCGATACAAATACCATCGTGTTTCCAAACCACATCGGGTAAGTGTTTTTCCCCACAAAATCCGTCACGTGAGAAAATTGTCGGGTTTTAAAATTGTAGCGCCAGATGTCCACATATGAACCGCCACGGTAGCGTTTCCACTGGTACTCCGGATTGCCCTTTCGGCAGTACAGCATTTCACTTCCATCCGGGTTGAATCCCACCAGTACACCACGGTCCAGCGGCAACTGCTCAGGTGCTGTGCCGTCCGCTTTCACGGAAAACAGCTTCGGATCCCGGTAGATGAAGGTCTTCATATAGGATGAAAACACGATCCGTTTGCCATCCGGTGTCCAGTCCAGTACTCTGGCCCGCCCCGGATTCCAGGTCAACCGGATCGGCTCTCCACCTTCTGCGGGCATCTTGTACACAGCCTGGGCTCCATCATAATTGCCGGAAAATGCGATCCACTTGCCATCCGGAGAAAACTTCGGGCTGCTCTCCGTACCGGGAAAGCTGGTCAGCCGCGTAGCTGTTCCACCGGTTTCCGGTACCAGCCACAAATCCCCTTCGTAGGAAAACACAATGCGCTTTCCGTTAATGTCCGGTTCCGCCATAAACCTCGCAGGTGGCGCAGCATATGTCAGTCCGGCCACCAGTACAAAAGTCATTATCCATACAATTTTTCTCATAAGGCACATCCCTCCCTGATCTATCATTCAAACTTGTCTCTCAGGAAAACAAAAAAATCCCGCCATGAATGTATTTTACGGTAAAAAAGTCGGCCAGTTGCAAAAAAGTCAAGACTGTTTTCAAAGTGTTGCAAAATGGTCAGGGGGAAATTGCCATTTGCCGTCAGGAGAATTGGCAGAACAGAGCATTTTCTGGTATAACTGAAGCAATCCAAAACCGGATTTTGGGGGGATTGAATACCAGTCCCGGAAAGGAGGGACCTTGAAACAGGCACTGACGTCTCCGCAGGGAATTGCCGGGCTTCTTTTTCTGGTAGTGGGATTTATACTGGGCTTGAACTATGATCCGGCAATTTACAAGCAGAAGGACACACAATTTGTGACAGACGCCAGGGAATATTCCAGAATCGCCCGTGAGAATCTTCAGAAGGGACATGAAAGGGATCAGGAACTGGTGTTTATCTGGGGATCCATCGGATTTGGTATCCTGGCAATAGGATCTGGCTGGTGGCAGGTGAGACGAAAGAAGGATGATGAACCAACCGATACCGAAGAGGAAGTTTCTTCGGTCCATTGAAAAGGGAGGGTATGGCATGATTTCCAAAGATGAACCCGCTTTGCGACAGCAGCATCAATTTTTACAGAAAATTGCCCGGTGGCTATTCGTAGTGGTCCTGAGCGCTCTGATCTGGGTCCCCGCGATGGCCCAAGGCCAATGGAAAACTGCATTGATTGTCCCCGGTGCGCAGACACTGTCCAGCGATACAGTTGATTTCAAAGACTGTTATACAATCCCATATTCCGGAAAGGGGAACTGGTACGCGTGCAGGGACCAGAAGTTCCGGCACGCATTCAGATGGGAATATGTCCAGCCAAAGGTTCATCGGAATGTTAAGTTTCAGGTTGCACAACCGGGACACATCTATGTGCTCGTCACCTCTCGAGTGGACGCCTCATGGCCCTACGATCTGGGTTCAGCCGCGATCTCCAGGCAAAGTTCCGGAGGAAAATGGGCGGGGATCTGGCTCGGTCCCGGCCTCCGCTACGCCCATTACCGGGGCGAACATCTTGTTGACACCGGCCCCTATGCTTCACAACCTGGCATTCCCCTGCTGAAATACCGGATCAATCCCGATGGCCGTATCCAGTTCTGGGAGTCCCTTCCACACGTAGAACCGGGCCGATACCGCCTGACGCTGACCTCGGCCATGTTTCGCAATCCCAACACCGGTGAGCAGACTTTCCACCCATGTACAGTGGAATACAAACTCCTGTTTGTCCCTGACCGGCCTGCGGCGGTTCCCGGCACATCCACCCAAGGGGGACAGCATCCGCAGACGGCGGGAACGCCTGTCGGACCTGCCACAGGCAAGGAGTATGTCTGGGCTGTGAACGATGCACACCAGATATTCAGGTGGAATGGCAGCGGCTGGACCCACATCCCCGGAAACGCGACGGATGTTGGAGTCGGTGCCCACGGAACAGTATGGATTACCGGAACCGAAAACTCCAGATTCGGCCATGTTATCTACCGCTGGATGGAAGATCGCTTCGCCCGAACAGACGGGCAGGCGCTGCGCCTGGATGTGGGGCCGTGGGGAACCCCGTGGGTGGCCAACAGGGGTGGAGACATCTACCGTTGGGTCCACAAACATTGGGAACGCCTACCGGGTGGCGCAGTGGATGTTGGTGTGGGGGCCGACGGCTCGGTATTCATCATTGGCAACCGTAAGATTGAAAGCGGAGGCAACGGAATCTACCATTGGAGCGGTTCCAGCTGGGACAAGTATCCAGGAGCAGCGGTGCGCATCGATGTCGACACCTCCGGTAAGCCCTGGGTTGTCAACGCAAACGGAGACATCTTCCGGTGGACGGGAATGGCATGGGTCCAGCTTCCGGGGAAGGCAACAGATATTTCGGTTGGCCCACTGGGCGCATGGGTCACCGGTACCGACCGCGTCCCAGGCGGTCATGGCATCTACCGCTGGGACGAAGCCATCCACAACTGGCGTCGCGTCCCCGGCGGCGCTACCGAAATATCCGTTGGCGGTTCTCCTGCCAAAGTAACCGCCCCATTACCCACACTCAGGACCGGCAGCTATGTAGTTGATGTCAAAGTTGCTGGCACTGCTTACCATACCACCTGGGATCTGCAAGTTAAGGGCGGCCGGATCCGTGGCATATCTCACTGGAACTGTTGTCCGGGGCCACGTCACGATGCTTTGCGAGGCACTTTTTCCGGTAGAAAGGTTACCATTCAGCGAGACTGTTCCGGACAGGGCTGGAAGGGCGGGTGTGTGCAAACCTACACAGGGGTTATCAAGGGCAATCGTATCGAAGGAACCGGAACAGGCACCGGACTGGATGGACTGCCTGTTTCATGGGTCCTGCATCTGCAAACCGGGAAGCCAACACCGTAACGGAGGGGAATACAATACAAAGTCACAAAGGTCAGAAGGGAAGAGAAACCCCCTTGCAAAGGCGCAAAGAATAAAGAGGGGTTTTGTCTTTCTTTCAATATATCACCCATCAATTTCCCTTCTGACTTTGTGTTGCGTCTCCTTTCTGCTTCTCTCCCTCGGCGTTCTCTTCCCCCCTTTGCGGTAAAATCTCTTTCTTCTTTTCCCTTTCCGGTCAGAACTCTGAACACAGGCCCCGGAGGCGCACAGAACACTTCTTTATTGTTTTTCAGATCAGGGGTGCGAACCCGGGGCTGAATCCCTTTATTGGATTGGCAGTTTTCCCGTATTTCTGGTATAACATAAGCAACAAAAAGAAATTTCGGGAGGGATGGATGGCAGCACACGAATCAGCATTGATGATGACATTCGGACTCTATCTTGTTG
>CBEUWV010000146.1:0-5381 GCA_965546895.1 uncultured bacterium | reverse complement strand
GCATTATCCGAACTGTCACTCTTGCTATACTCTGACACAATCCGATTTAGAAATTCCTTTGCTTTTTCAGTATTCCCCTGCTTGAAATGGTAGCGGCCGATTTCCAGCAATGCGTTATCCGCATAAGCAGACTTCGGGTATTGTTCCAGCAAGAGCTGAAACTCCCGTATGGCCTGCTCATAGTTCTGATTGGCTTCAAATGCCAGACCGCTTTCATACAATCTCTGATCGTTTGGGCTGGTCAGGCTTCCGATTAAAAGAAATAGAAGGAGAGTTTTCATCGTAGCCGCTCCTCAATCTTCAAGGGAATCGAGACCGTAACTTCTCGATCCAATTCCTTAGTCTTGTTATTTGGTCCCACCAGTTTGAAATGGTGTTTCCCGGTCACAATTTTTAAATCTCTTATTGGAGTCGGGCCCGCATCAATCCCATCAATCCAGCACTGTGCCCAACCCCCCTTTCTTATTATTGCTTTTATCAGCCCCAACGGAGGGGGTTGCAACACCGTGGTTTGCCTTGCCAGTACATCTTCACGCACTGAATCTCGATAAAAGACTTTTTCAGCTGAAAGGTTAAAGGTATAGCTACCTGCGTCAAGTTGTAAACTTTCTCCAGGCCGCACTGTCTTTCTTAAAATCGGTTTCCCTTTTTTGATCACGGTCATAGAAACCGGAAACTCGCTTTTCAATTTCAGAAATCCCGGTTTCGGAATGGGAGTCAACACGATTTTGTCTGTTACCACTTCCCCCGCAGCCAGATTGATCGTTCTGGACTGATATCCCTGTGCGGAAACAACCAGCTTATGGGAAGATGTTTTTTCAAGTAGAATCGGCCCTTTACTGGTTTCAACCGGCGGTTTTCCATCCACGGATACTTCGCATAGAGCCGGTTCGGTCAATAATTGCATTTCCTGCAGATTCGATTTCAGGACATAAGGCTCTAATTTAGTTGAAGCGGACACATAGAAAGTATCTGTCGCCGGTTCATATCCATCTTTTTTCAATTGGATGGTATGCTGTTCACCTTCCTCTCCGGTAACCATTAATTTGAGTGGAGTTGTTCCTTTGAGCTCGTCATCCAGAAATACTTCAGCTCCCTCAGGTGTGGACTCAACAGACAGATTTGCAGTCACTTTAGAGGCAATCAGCTTCCGAAAGCTTTCTGCATTTAGCTTATCCAATATCTCGCCATTGGTGAAAAAATAGGCGGCAAACGCCCCCCCGATGAGTAAGAGAAAAACAAAAAGAAAAATCAGCATTCTGGAGCGCTTTTTCTTGGGGCTGTCATCCTGAGCGCGGGCAAGTTCATATTCATTTCTGAATAATTGCTTATCTATGGCCGTATCCGTATCCGTGGAATTGTCCACAAGAAGCTGGCGAATTCTGCTCTTCTGAGAACTTGTCAGCGTAACAGAGCGCGTCAGTTCGCTGGAAAAATCCTTTGCCGTCTGAAACCGTTCATCCGCCTTTTTAGCAAAAGCACGATTGAAGAGGCGATTCCAGGATGGGCCATCCAAACCATACTGTGTAGGATTTTCCACTGCTTCCGGAGCCTCGTGAGCAATTTTATACAAAATGGAGGAAAGTGTTTTCCCCCGAAAAGGAAGTTGGCCGCAAATCAACTCGTATGTCACCGTTGCCAGCGAAAAGAGATCGGAGCGGTGGTCAATGTGACCCTCCATTATCTGCTCTGGTGATGCATAGCTCGGTGTTCCCAGAAAAGTGCCGGTCTGAGTCAATGACGAATTCTGTAACTTAGCGATTCCAAAATCCATAATCTTGCATCGGAATTCCTCATCCACCATAATATTTCCAGGTTTAATGTCCCGATGCACAATCTCTTTCCGGTGGGCATAATCCAGAGCTGAAGAAACCTGAGATACAATCTTGACCACATTTTCTATTGCCATCGGGCCATGCTCTGCCATCACTTCAGAAAGAGTCCATCCTTCAACATACTCCATTGCAATGTACGGCATCCCCTGTTCTTCACCAATGTCATAAACACCCACAATATTCGGATGGTTGAGGGTCCCGGAAACCTGGGCTTCCCGGTAGAATCGCTCGTAAAATTCGGATTTTTCAGCTTCTGAAATACTGGCATCAACCTTAATAAGCTTGATTGCCACGGTTCGCTTGATGATGGGATCATGGGCGCGATAGACAATCCCCATAGCTCCTTCACCCAGAACTGATTCGATCTTATAACGCCCGACTGTATCCAGCTTCTTCATGATCCCTCACTTCTTTTGTTAAGGATATGAAAAAACAGCCAATCTGTCAATTTATTTAACTGGAAGGGTTAATGAGTGATGCGTGATGAGTGATGCGTGATGAGTGACAACAGACAGGGATTGGCATTTCCCTTGATTTTTTCATCTAACATTTAACACCTATCATCCAACATTCGACCGTAGCCCGGGATGCCACTTCCCATTCTCAACTCAAAGTCAGACTTAAACTTAAACTTTTTTCCCCGTCATTCCCTTCTGCCTCGCACTCTCTGCCCACTACTCCTGCTTTTTCCCCTTGTTCTGAAGTTCTTCCAGTTTCTTTTTTGCGAATTCTCCCTGAACCTGGCCTTTGTAGGCACTGGCAATCTTACGATACAGTTTGGCAGCATCGTCATAATATTCCAGTTGTTCACAGATTTTGGCCGCCTTGAATCGGGCTGTTGTGGACCACATCAGCTCACTGGAATGGAGATAGGTAACCGCAAGAAACTGTTGAAGTGCCTCTTTCAACTTCCCCTGTCCCTCCAGACATTCGGCAATGTAGTAGGTAAGTTCTGCCTTTCGTGTTTCTGCCTCCGGCATCTGTAGCAGCCGGTTCAACTCAGCCAGTGCTTCATCCAGAAGGTTCTGTTTTTGAAAAAGGAGAGCAATCCGGATTCGCTCTCCCACCTGATGGACATCCGCCGGGATTGCCTTGAGATATTCACGATATTGAACAATTGCTCCATCAATATCCCCTGTTTTTTCCAGAGACACCCCCAGATAGTACCGAAGGGCGAAGGTAATACCTGCCATGGACGGGTCATTGAGGCTCAATGCCTGCTGAAACAGCGGCACAGCTTTCTTGTAATCCTTTCCCTTGAAGGCGGTCGCTCCCAGGTTGTATGCAGCAAGGGCCGCATACTGGCCATCCGGATAGTCCTTCACAATCTTCTCCAGGTAAGTTGTTTTCTGAGGACGGGAATACTGGTAGAGAAAATAATATGATTCATCATTCCCGGATGCGTTCGGAAACGCCCGAACTGCCATCTGGTAAAGGGAAATAGCTTTGCTCAGTTTTCCCTTTTCCCGGTATTTTCTTGCCTTCTTTAGAATGGCCTGCGCGCCATTGAAACTTTCCGGATCATTTTGAATGAACTCAGGTTCCAGTTCCATCAATGTCAGATAGTCATCGGCCGCCACCGCTTCAGGTTCCAGCCCGTGGAACGCCAGGAGATGAATTGTTGTATCGGGATCGGACAATTCCACTGCTTTTTCCAGCAGCTGTCGTTTTAAGACAGGATCTTTCGCCAGGAAGGCCGCCTCATATAAATGGGAGGGCAACATCGGATCTTCAGACAAGGCCGTGTTGATTGCATTTTCAGCATCATTCAATCTCAAATACAGGTAGAAAACGAGCGCCTTGTTGCTACCGGCAACGGCGATTCCTTTTTCCCCTTTATCGGAAAGAGCCAGTGAAAAGGCGTGAATTTCCTGTAAAACGTCATCATCACTGGCCTTGTCCTTTCCCATTTCCTGGAAATAAGCTGCCGCCTGATCGTAGCGGCCATCCAGGTAAGCGGACAGCGCGGCCAGCTTCATTCCCTTAGCTCTGTGTGTACTATCTGTCAATGTGGAAGCGGCCCTTCCGGCATCCGCGTACATGCCATTTCGAAAGTAAGCATCTGCAAGAAGGTAAGCAGAGTTGATCCGGAGATTGGAATCGGGATAATTGGAAAGGATGTTTTCAAAACTTTTGATCGCTTCCGGATAATTTCCCCTGTTCAGCATCAGTTTTCCCAGAACAAAATAAGCCTCGTCTGTGATTGGCGAACTTGGTCCGTACTCTTTCAGAAATTCCGTTGTCAATTTCAGAGCCTGACCGGGGTCCCCCATGTAGAGGGAACATTTAATCCGGTTTATCAGTGCAAGAGATGCGTATGGACTGTCCGGTTCCTTTTCCAGTACTTTTCCATAGAACCGAAATGCTCCGGCCGCATCGTTCAATTTTGTTAATCGGTACTCACCGAGACGATAGAAATCGTGGCCGGGCTGGTCTCCGATCAGTGCCATTTTTTGCAGTATGGCTGCTGCCTTGTTGAAATGGCGAAATCTATCATTGACAGAGAAAGCCAGTTCCAGCGCTTTTCTTGAATCCGGTACTGTAGATTTGTCCAGAAGGTCCTTTGCTTCTACCCATCTACCCTGATTCAAAAGGGATTGAATCCGGTATACTGCCAATTTTTCAGGGGAAACATCCTGAAGTGGTATAACTTCCCGGAACAAGGCATATGCATCCGCTCCCTTTCCCTGCTTCAGCAGCGTATGAACTTCAAACAGGCGGTCCTGCTTTTCCCCCGCTTTTTGAAAATATTCCGCAGCCTCATCGTATTTTTCATCTCCGAATTTCAAAAGCCCCATGTAGCGAAAAAGTTTCGGGGAATTGAAACTTTCCGCCTCTAACCGGGAAAAAACACGCCTGGCCCTGCGATATTTCTTCAGGTGATAATAAGCAATTCCCTGTTTCAGTCGAACCTGGTTATCCATGCCCAGTTTCAGGAATTTATTGTACTGGTCCACTGCGTCCTGAAACCGTTTTCTCGCAAATGCCACATCCCCGGCAAGTTGATGATACGCCTTCAGGGTATCCGGGGATTGACCCTTCAGGACACCGGAAAGCAAGGCCAGCTTTCCGTCTGCTTCCGGAAAGCGCTGTTCCAGATAATAGGTAGTGGCATCATACAGAATCACTGCCACGCAATCCGCAGGCGACTCCTTGCAATAGTCTCCCACAAAGGCATCGGCAAACTGATGTTCTTTGTCGTACATCCGGCCGGAAAGGCAGGCTGAAACCAGTAATCCACGCACTTCTTTCCGGTGAGAACTTTCGGGATAATCATTTAGAAAAGCACTCATCCGGTCTATCGCGATGGTATAGGTGCCATCCCGCATGAGTCCCCGAATGACGCGATAATCGTCATTTTCTCCCGCAAATGAGACGGCTCCAATTGTCAGCAGCAGAACAACAACGAGAACCTTCTTCATTCTTTCAGCTTCCCGTAGATTTCTGTCCTGAACTTGTCAATTTCCTTCCGGAACTCATCGGTAATTTTCCGGGCGTCCTCATGATTGTAGATCACATGGGGCGTAATAATAGTAATGAGTTCGC
>CBEUWV010000145.1:0-5393 GCA_965546895.1 uncultured bacterium | reverse complement strand
AGTCAAGGAATGGGAGCCTGGAATTGTTGCGAAGTCCCACGGGTCGGTGTTTTCCCCCCTTTCTTTCAGAACACTTTTCTAATGAGCGGACGCGGAAGAAGAAATGACCGCGGTGGTGATACTGATCATAACAGCAGCCTGGACAGCCTGAACCGCTTCGGATATTGCTTTCCCTATCACTTCACTGTCGCCCGTATCCTTTTCCAGTTCTTTGAATCGCGTTTTTACCTGTTTCCGCATGTCCTTTCCGAACACTTCATCGGACAAGTCGCAGGCTTTGACAAGATTCAGGACCATTCGGGTTTCCATTGAGGGGGAATTCCCTTCTAAAACAGTATGTTTCAACTGTTCCCGGGCTTCAAGTTCCGGTAAGGGGTTCTGCGTAGGGTAACGGACAGAAGGGAAAATTCCCAGTATCCGCTTTTTCTCCCGGCGGAGAATACCGGAAAGTACCAGCCGGTCGGCAACCTTATGCCGGAGTTTTTTTATCTTTGAAGCCAATCGGGGCACCCAGTACTTCACCGGTTTCTGCTTTCCTTTTTTCCCAGTCAGCAATGCAAGGGCCTCATCGTGAAGGGGTTCACCGGAAGGCGTAGAATTTTGAACTACCAGCTTTCCATCCTGGATATTAATTCTTTCATCCACGGTCATTTCCAATAGCAGGGCCCCGGCCAGTCCGAAATTCAGTGCCATGCCGGCTTTGGATACGACTGTTCCTTTTTCATCTTTCAAAGCCAGAAGAAGCAATTGTTCACTTACTGTCAATTTCATCAGAACCTCCTTTGTCAAAATGAGTAGGGGGCAGAGAGTGCGAGTGAAAGTGCAAGTGCGAGGCAGAAGGGAGATGGCTCGTTCCCTGCCTTTTTGTCACTCATCACTCATCACCCTTCACTCATCACCCATCACCCATCACCCATCACTCATCTGACAACAACGGCGGTGCCGTAGGCCAGAATTTCAGCAGCCCCTGACATGACCATGGAGGTACCGAACCGAACGTTGATGACCGCGTTGGCACCCATTGCTTTTGCGTTTTCCACCATTCGATCCAATGCCTGTTCCCGGGATTCGGCAATCATTTTGGTGTACTCGGTAACCTCGCCACCGATAACGTTTCTCAGCATTGCCATAATGTCTTTTCCCACTGCCCTGGCCCGGACCGTGTTGCCCCGGGCCATGCCCAGCACTTCTGTAATTTCTTTTCCCGGAATAAAATCAGTTGTCACAATAATCATCGTCGAACCTCCCTGTACCGTTCAATCTTTCTGTAAAATAATTGTTCCCGTATCACCGATACCAGCAAGATGGCCAGTCCTCCACCGATACAGAGTATGCCCCATTTGATCATAGGTGGGACTCCGGGATCTGACAGCATTCCTTGCACCAGCCGGGAAAATGCGAAAAATAGCAACACGATGGCGCCGAGAGAAAATAGTATCCAACCCAGTCCCCGTTCCATCCGATTGTAAATTCCGGACCAGTACCCATCCCAGAGTTCATCCGGGGGATCCGGGAGTCTCAGTTGTTCCAGCATCCCTTCCATTTTTTTGAATTCTTCCAGTTCCCTGCGGCAGGTCTCGCAGTTTTCCAAATGCTTTTCCAATTCCGTCACTTCTGTTGACGGCAATTCACCTGCCACGTAAAGGGGGATTTTTTCCAGTACTTCCTGATGGGTCATAATCCCTTCTCCTGTAACAGTTCTTTCAGCTTTTTTCTTGCATAAAAAAGCCCTGACATTACACTTCCGATGGGCTTTTCCAGAATGTCCGCGATCTCCTGATAGGAATACCCCTGATAGTACCGCAGGTTGAGAATCTCCCGGGCATTATCCGGCAGAGCCGCAACGCACTCGCGAATCAGGCGCGTCTGGTCGTGGTCAATTTCAGTGGTATTCAGTCCGAAAACCCCCTCAATGGAAACCTCGGCCAACTGCTTTCTCTTTCTGAGGAAACTCAGGCATCGGTTTTTCAGGATCCGGTAAAACCAGGGAAAGAACGGACGATTTAGCTCAAATTTTTTCAAATTTCGATACGCACGGATAAAGGCTTCCTGGGACAGGTCATAAGCATCCTGCTCGTTGTGCACAATGGAATAGGCAGTAAGAAATGCCCGTTTCCGATACCGGTCCACAATTCCCGAAAACGCTTCCTTGTCTCCGGCCAGCACCGCTATGATGCACTCCCGATCTTCTACTGGCAAAGGCTTTGACTCCTTTCTGATTCTTGTGACCCGAATCGGAGGGTTGAACCCCGCCCATCCGGCACAGGTCCGGGACGACGTTTCCATCTCGCCGCTACCGTTCGATGTCTTTGTACCGCTCATGATTCCGGAAAAAAAGCTGTTCCCGGAACACGGAAATCAGCAATACCACCAGTCCGACTGCCACACCCAGTACAGCCAGTTTGTAACTGAGCGGCACTGACGCGTCCGCCGTCAGGGAGTTAAATCCCTCCAGCAGGCTGTCAAAAATCAGAAGAACTGCTCCAACAGCCAGCAACAAGCCACCGGTAAACCGTTCAATCCGCGCATAGGTGGAAAGTCTGTGCTTGCTCATTTGCTTGTTTTCAGGTGCCATGTCTCATTTCCTCCCGCCATTTTATCACGTTCACACTCATTGTTACTGCATTGCTGCGGGTATTATTCAATCCCAGGGGAAATTGTGATAAAATATCATCAACTTTTTTGCACAATACGGTTCTGTTGCGTTCCCGAAATCAGGGACATTGCACAATACCGGCAGGAGGAAAAATGAAAACTCGTTTATGGTTCTGTATCATGGCATTGACGCTCTGTCTCGTTTCGGCCAACAGTGCCGGGCTTTCCGGTACCTATGTTTCACAGGCGGGGCAGGTGACTCTGACCCTGGTGATTCGTGACAGTGGGAACGGCACTGTTTCGGGTTCTTTAACCAGTTCATCCACAGGCCAACCCATGCAGCTTACCGGCCAGAGTGACGGCAGTTCCTGCAATGGTGCCATCAGCGGTTCCGGCGGCTCTATTTTCTTTGAAGCCATGAAGGAAGGAAACGGAATGCGGGTTATTCTGATTCAACCCGATTCGAAAGGGATGCCGGATTACAATAAGGCCCAGGAGCTGATGTTTAAGCAAAGTGGCGGGACATCGTTTGGTGGGGGCAGTGGAGGTAACCCTCTGGCTGGAAGGAGCCGTGGCGGTTCTTCTGGTAATCCACTGGCGAAGAGAAGCATGGCAGACCCCCTTTCCGGAACCTTCAGCGGTAACGGGCTGAAACTGACACTGAAGGGAAATGGTGGAACTTATACCGGCACCCTGATTTACAATGGCACCAGCTATCCAATTTCCGCTACCGGCAGCGGCAATCAACTGAAAGGAGCATTTCGAAGCGGGTCAGATCGGTTCCCTTTTTCCGGGGCCCTCCAAGGGAATGTTCTGGCCTTTCAAACAGGGGGGACATCATATCGGCTGACAAAACAGGGAAATCAGATGCCGGCCAATCCCCTGCAGAAAAGGGGCGTAGCTTCTGCGGGTGCCGGTGTGGCTCCCGTGGGCAGCATGGTAACCAGCAGGGAAATGGGGTTTTCTTTCCAGCCCCCGGCAGGCTGGGTTGCCAAAGTAAACCCCGGCGCCGGGTACATCATGGGTTCCCAGAACCACAAAGGGGTTATCCTGGTTTCCCATCACACATACCCGAGCCTGGAAAAAATGAGAACAGAAGCAGCCGGTGGGCTAATTGACCCCAAGGCCCAGGTTCGGCTCATGCCGGAGGGTGGCTTTGAAGCGGTGGGGAACAACGGATTCGGCGGGCCCCTGTCCGGTACAATTCAGGGAAAGGAGGCCAGGGCCTATCTCCTGGGTGTAATGTCACCCTATGGCGGCGGTATCTCTATTCTGGTAGCCGTGACTCCGGATGCCTATACAAATCAGTATCCGGATTTCGCGAAACAGATTGCAGCATCCGTCCGGTTTTCCCAACCGATCCCGACAAATTAGTAGGAGTTGGGGTAGGAGTTGGAGTTAAATCAGGGAAGATTTTATTCCCAAGCTCCTCCCCCTTTCTTTCATCTAAGACCCACAAGGCTCACACACGATTTTTACCTGCACTTTGCAGTTCAAATAGTTTTTGTATGAATTTCCTGTGTGGGGAAGGCCATCTCCAGCCCTTCCTTTGCAAATGTCTTCAGAACCTTCAGGTTCAACGCGGTTTGTACACCGAAAATGTCTGCGGATTTTTCGATCCAGTAGATGAGTTGGACATTCAGTGAAAAATCTCCGAACCCGGTAAACGCTGTAGTGATTTTGTCCTTGTCCACACCATCTGTCTCTCTGGCGATCTTCTCCAGTGTCGACAATGCTTTACCGATCTTACCCTCGTCCATGTCATAGGTCAGCCCCAGGCCCAGTACAACTTTTCTTGCCGGTTCAGAGGAAATATTTTCCACAACATTATTGGAGATTTTTGAGTTGGGGATCGTTACCACCCTACCGGCCAGTGTCCGCAAGCGAGTGCTTCGAATACCGATTTCCTCCACCATACCGTCATAACCATCCACGACTACCCGATCCTGAATGGTGAAGGGTTTGTCCACGAAAATTGTGAATCCGCCGAAGAGGTTGGCCACTGAATCCTGAGCTGCCAACGCGAAAGCGAGGCCGCCGATCCCAAGGCCGGCAAGGAGTGCGCCCACGTCGTACCCGGCATTGTTCAATGCGATAATAACGGCGATGCCCCAGACCGCGAACTTTACCCCCTTTCTCACAATGGGCAGGAGCTGGTCGTCCAGATCCCCCTCCGTCTTGGCCACAAGTGGCACAAGGTATTCTTCGATCAATGAATCCAATACCCGGGTAATGGACCATGCAATCGCAAAGATGATGAGGAAGTAGTAGCCGGTGGCAATCCATCGGTGCACGGTCTTAGACATTTCCAGTGTTGCCAGTCCATACCATACGCCAATGATGATGACGGAAAACACAACTGGTTCTTCCAGCATATCAACCAGAATGTCATCAATCCGCGTTTTGGTCTTCGCTGTAATTTTTTTGACGATATTCCCAAATGCCCAATACAGCAGCTTCGCCAGCAATACGGTGCATATGATAATCCCCGCCGCAATAAGCCACTGTTTGACCGTGTTTCCGTAATACAATTTTCCGGTTAAGAGCTCCATCTTAAATCCCTCTCTTTTTTCATGCCTTTTCCTTTGTGGGGCAAGCATGTCAATAGTATCTGAAGGAATCATAAACAAAAAACAGGTAACTGGCAAGAGGTAGCGGCCGGGAGACCGAATGTTAAATGATGAGCGTTGAGTGTTAAATTGGAGATAGAAAGGCAGGGAATTGGCCTTCCCGGACATTTGTATCATAAAAATGGACGGTGTATAATGAGTGTAGTTCTTGTTAGGCATATGGACAGT
>CBEUWV010000144.1:0-5467 GCA_965546895.1 uncultured bacterium | reverse complement strand
CGGCAGCTTTGCTGCCACTCTTCCTCGCACTCGTACGTTCACTGCCCGGAGGGCGTGACGGATTCCATCAGTTTTCGCCACATTTCAGCTTCCATTTTCAAGCCCAGAACATCCAGATGGGACGCCACATGACGCATCGCCAGGGGAACAGATTCCCGAAACCACGCTTTCCCCTGCTTGTAGCCAAACCACGCGAATGTTCCCAGCGCTTTCAGGTTGCGCTGTAAGGCGACCCAACGCATAGCCGGACAATCCAGGTTCGGTTCGACCTCAGAGGCAATCTCCGTAAGCTCCAGATAGTTGTCAAAAAGCAGAGAAACATTGTCATAATATTCCGGTGCTTTTCGAGTATCCTGAAAATCAATGATACAAATCTCCCCATTTTGAACGAGAACGTTCCGAAAATGATAGTCCCGATGTGCCAGTTTCCAATCTCCTCCCTGCAAAATTCGAACAATCTCATCACAAAGGCGCGTCAACCGCCCAATGTCCCGGCCACTAAAAATAGTGTCCCCTGTGTGTTTCAAAAAAAAGTCCAGTTCCCATTCCACATCAATCCGTTTCTCTGTTCTTTCGGAATCTCTTTGCTCAAGTGAACGAATCAACGGAATCAATCGATATACAGATTGTATAAACTTGACTTTTTCTCTTCGTGTTTCCAGTTGCTGAAACCAGGAAACACCATCAATATCTCCCCAGTCTTCCAGCTTCATTTCCAACCGATCCCGGTTCGTATCCAGAATTTCCGGGACCTGGACTCCCCTTTCACCATAGCGCTCTGTCCAAAACAGATAATTCTCGAAAGATTCGGCTCCATCGGCCGGATATTTTACAAGGATATGCCCGCGGCCACGGTAATATCTCCTGCTGGAGGCATCCCCTTTCAAAGGGATGTAATCAAGCGGGACGTCTGAGAACTGTTGCTTCACATCAACCTCCCAACTCTCCCCGTTCAGCCAGGGAAATAAAACCCATGGGTGAGAAGATGAGATGGTCCTGCAGGGTCAACTCTATCAACCGGCACGCCTGATTCAGTTTTTTCGTAATCTGCAGATCTTCCCTGCTGGGGGAAAGATTCCCCGAAGGATGATTATGGGCAACGATGATGGCGGCAGCTTCCAGTTTCAGTGCTTTCTTCAGAATTTCCGAAACAAAAACAGGGGCAGCGCTGTGGTTGCCCCTGAACATCTGCTCAAAATCTATCAGCGCCCCCTGTGAATCAAGAAATAACACGTAGAACCGTTCGCTCCCATCGGACGGCATATGACTTTTCAAGAAGCCATGGACGTCTTCCGGGGATGAAAACCGGTTTTCCCGACAGGCAAGCTGACTCTCATAGTATCTGCGCGCAAGCTCCATGACCGCCGACAGTGTTGCAACCTTTGCTTTTCCAAGCCCCTTCACCGCGAGCAGTTCTTCAATTGTCCGGTCAAAAAGTGCAGAAAGCCCCCCACCCGTTGATACCAGTTCATTTGACAACTCAACAACACCCTTTCCCCTTATGCCTGTTCTTAGAAGAATGGCAACAAGCTCGCCATCTGTCAGCGCGCTTGCTCCCAATTCCATCAACCTTTCCCTCGGTTTCATGCCACTATCTCCTGTTCCAGCCTACTTCCACCGGTAATTTCTCCCTGAAAGAGGATGCTGCTTTCCAGCATGGCACCAGCCCGGACAATGCCATTGGGATACACAACACTATTCTTTACTGTCGCACCGGTCTCAATTCTTGCACCGGGATAAATGTAGCTCTCAAGTTTACTCATCTGGCAATGGGCGGCAAGCAATCCCGACCTGGTCCCACAATCAAACCATGTTCCATTAAAAACTTCTGCACCAAGGCGGCCCGCGGCAATCAGCTCCCGATAAACCGGCACAATGGATGGATTGTTTACCAGCGAAACTATCTCTGGAGACACCATCTGACAACCGGTAAAAAAGAAACCACCCGAGCCAAGACCGGTGATCTGACCATTTTCTACATCTAATCCGGTTGCATCCAGAAAATCGGACCGACGCATCACCAGAAGCGTGATCAGATTATGTCCGTTGCGGTGGCGGTCAATTATCCGACCGACGAATCCCTCATCGTCAAAGAAAAGGGTATCTCCATTCATCACCAGCATATCCTCATCAAGAAATGTCCCCAATGCCCGGAGATACCCCCCTGTGCCGAGAATTTCCGGCTCCTCAAATACGGTCAAACTCCTGGAATTCCCATAGTCTCGAATCTGTTGGGCAAAATGATGGGCATTAATGCCGATTTTTTTTACGCCTGCCTGTTTTAAAACCGATAAAGCATAGTCTGCCAGCACTCTGTCCATAATGGGTACCAGCGCTTTCGGTATATGGCGGGTTATGGGCAGAAGGCGGGTACCCAATCCGGCCGCGAGAACAAAACCTTTCATGGTAGTTAGAGCAGGAGTAAGATAGGAAAGGAAAGGCTCAACTCCCTGTCTTTACCCCTACGCCTACCCCAATTCCTACTAAAAATATCAAAGGACAATCTCTTCACCGTCTGTAAGTACATGTACGCCCAGTTCCCCTATCTCCGCACGGATCTGATCCGAGAATTGAGGCTTTAAATGATAAATGAACACTTCTTTACCGCTTCCAAGCTTGTTGAGTTCCCCTTCCAGCATGTTACCGGATAAATGACGGCTGATCTCAGCCAGATTTTCCATTGCTGTCGGGAATGAGCACTCGGTTACTACCCCTTTCAAAGCCGGTTGATTTCGGAGAAATTTCCAGATAGCGTTCGTTTTTCCAGTATCCGAAGTATACGCAAATCCAACATCATTTTTCCGGACGTAACATCCCGCGCTGCCCTCTATATGGTTGACCGGCAGTGGGGTCAGGAGATACTCTCCTACTTTGATTTCCTGATAATATTCCACTTCTCTGTACACAAGAGCAGGTGCATCATCGGAGGGAATTTTTTCAAAATCAGGCCAGATGATCCCGTTGAACACATGCTCTTTAAGATAACGAATCGTGATTCCGGTAGCAAAAACAGTCACAGATTTTCCATAGAGGGCCTTGTTGTCCACAAGCAAAGGCAACTCCCCGATATGATCCATATGTACATGAGAAATAAACACATTCTCAATCGCAAGCTGCTCCGGCAAGTCAAGACCTGTACACACTGAACCGCAATCCAGAGTCAGCACGTCATCAATCAGAAAAGTAGTCAAAAGGTTCCGGATGGTTTTCCCGCCGGAAGTACCGACAGCCCTAATTTTCATCTGCCTTCTCCCGTTTCATTCTTCTGAGAAAAGCGACCACCATTTCAGGGTCGAATTGGGTTCCGGACATCCGGTTCAATTCGCTTGCTGCTTCCTCATCGCTCAGGCCTTTCCGGTAGGGTCTATCCGTTGTCATCGCATCGTAGGTATCGGCGACCGCTATAATCCTCGCAAACAACGGGATTTCATCCCCGCTCAACCCGTCCGGATATCCGGTCCCGTCCATCTTTTCATGATGATAGAGAATTCCCCCCACAACCTTGTTCAGAGAGTGTATTTTTTCAACTATTTCTGCTCCGAAAACAGTGTGTTGCTTCATGGTTTCAAATTCTCCGCTCCCGAGAGGGCCATTCTTGTTCAGGATGTTATCCCGAATGCCGATCTTCCCGATATCGTGCAGGATTCCCGAAAGAGCCAGCCATTTCTTTTCAACACTGGGAAGCTTGATTTCTTCGGCTATCCACATCGCATACCGGGTTACCCGCCGTGTATGACCCGCCGTATACCTGTCACGCTTTTCAATTGCATCCGCCAGTGCCAGTGCTGTTTCCATAAAGGTTTGTTCCAACTCCTTGAACAGCTTCGCGTTTACCAACGCCGTGGCAATGGGAATGCACATCATTTCTACCGAGCGTAAATCACGGCCCGAAAACACACCGCCGTTCTTTTTGTTGATCAGCTGAACAACTCCAACCACTTTTTCCCGAAACAGAAGCGGGACAGAAAGAATGGATTTTGTCTGAAAATGGGTTCTTTCATCCACCTTAACAGACCATAGTCCTGAGTTTTCAGCATCCTCAATGATAACAGGGGCTGCCGTCCTGGCTGTGTGACCTGCGACACCTTCTCCAATTTTCAACCTGATTTCTTCTACTGAATCCCGATCGCCCCCACTGAACACGCGGAAAAAAAGCTCGCCTTTTTCCTCATCCAGTTCCCAGATAGAACTTCTTTCCGCATCCAGAGCTTCCTCCAGGTAGGACATCGCATTCAAGAGGATAAAATCCAGTTCCAGAGAAGCGTTCAGCTTCTCCCAGATGGTCAGCAATCTTTCATAAAAATTCGGACCGAGTTCCTCAGTCTTCATAATCGCGGTACCAGCCAGGCAACGCCCCTGAAGTACGCGCCTCTTCCAGCAACTTTTTCTTATCTTCTTTCAGCTTGTTAAGCCGCATTTTCGCATCATCAATCTTCTTCTGCAGGTCTTGGATTTTACCTGTCAGGCTTCTCTTCTCGAGCTCATCGTCCGTCTGAAGGCGCCGTGAAGTCATAGAATTCATTTTTAATTGCATTTTCTTCAGATCCTTGAGAACACCTGCCTGCAATTCCCTGTTCGTTTGAAATTTTCCGTGCCAGTATTCCTCCGTTCGCCCCTTGTCATCCGTCGGGCCTTCCGGTCCGTCACTTCCTTCACCAGCAAGTGAGGCATCGGTAGCACGTGCTTTCTCCTGCCGGGCAAGGTCTGTTGCGGTTGAGTCCGCCGTTTCTTCAGCAGCCGGCTTATCCCCCAAATCCTTCTTCACAGTTTCATTTGTAATTACAAGTGGCACTCTTCCCGCCCTGGTCTTGGGGACCGGGATTGAGGACGGGGAGTTGAAACCGGGTTCCGATACCCTTTCTTTGACCTGTTTTACTGACTTTTCCGGAGTCTTCTTCTTCAGATTCGCCTTTTTCGTCGCAACCTTATCCACGAAACGTACAGGGAAAATAATCTTCTTTCCTTTAACAGTTTCCGCAATCACCTGTTTGCCAGCCAAATCCGGTTCTTTTGTCAATTCCAGCACAGCACCATTTTTCAGAACCAGTTTATATGCTCCAAAACCCGGCACAATCATGAACAACATCAAGAAAACAATCAATTTTTTCATCATTTTCCCTCCTGAAACAGAACAGCTCTCTGAACTGCCCCCCATTCATCTATTTTCTGCAATAATTGTACCATACTCTTGAAGACGTGACTTGTGAGAAGTTTAAGTGAGAAGTTTAAGTTTAAGTCTGAGTTTGAGTTAAGAATGCGAGGTGGAAGAAAATGCGAGTGCGAGGAACAGTGGCAGCAAAGCCGTGAATGGTTGATAAAGACAAGTTTAAGTTTGAGTCTAAGTTTAAGTTAAGAATGGGAGGTGGCAGCTTATCTTTTTGTTTTTTAACTGCTCCTCCTAGTCTCATCCGCACTTAACCTTAATCTTGGTTTCTACTCAAACTTGATTTTTTTGTCACCCATCACT
>CBEUWV010000143.1:0-5499 GCA_965546895.1 uncultured bacterium | reverse complement strand
GGCGGCATCACAGTCTCTCATCTCCGTTTTTCGGATGACCCCATTCAGTCCCCTTATCTGATCACCAAACCGGATTTTGTGGCCATCCACAAAAAAGAATATATTGGCACCCTGGATGTGCTGAGAGGCATCAAGGAAGGTGGAACCGTCCTTATCAATAGTATCGAATCCCCTGATAAAGCGCTGGGGCGCTTCCCTAAAAATGATATCGAAACCATCATCAATAAAAAACTGAAGGTTTACATTATCAATGCCCACAAACTCGCCGCGGAAATTGGTCTTGGAGAAAGAATCAACGTTATCATGCAGACCGCTTTCTTCAAATTGACCGGCATCCTTTCTGAAGAGGTGTTCAAACAGGCCATTGAAGACTCCATCCGGAAGACCTATTCAAAAAAAGGCGAGAAAGTTGTCAACCTGAACATTGAAGCCATGCATAAGGGCCTGGAAGAGATTCATGAAGTCCCGATTCCTGCCGCGGTTGAAGACTTCACCGATTCTGACTGGCACATTAACGTTGAACAGGAAGATAAGGAACATGAAAGTTTCATCAACGATGTAATTAAGCCGGTTATGCATTTTGATGGTGATACCATTCCAGTCAGCAAGATTCCTGCAGATGGCGTATTCCCCACCGGAACTACCCGGTACGAAAAACGCTCCATTGCCGTTCGGCTGCCGGATTGGAACCCCGACAACTGTATACAATGTGCCCAGTGTGCCTTTGTCTGCCCCCATGCGGCAATTCTTGCCACCGTGGACCATGAGGATGACATCCAATTGCCGGAAGAAAAATACCAGACCTTGAAATTCAATCACAAAGATAATAAAGAAGGCAAATACCGTTTCCGGATTCAGGTTGCACCGGATGACTGCACAGGATGCGGAGTTTGCTTCAATGTCTGTCCCGGAAAGAGGGGTGAAAAAGCGCTCAACATGGTACAGAAAGAAACCATTCTGGAACCACTGCGGGAAAGCTACAATGAATTCATGAAACACCGCCATTCACCGGAAGAATTTATCAGCGACAAGACAATTCGCACCATTATGTTGGAGCAACCTCTTCTTGAGTTCTCGGGAGCATGCCCCGGGTGTGGTGAAACTCCATACGTCAAGCTGATGACCATGCTCCAGGGTGACCATGCAATTCAGGCAAACGCCACCGGCTGCTCCTCCATCTGGGGGGGCACAGCACCCACCATTCCGTTCTGCCGGAACAGTCGCGGTGAAGGCCCGGCCTGGGCAAATTCTCTGTTCGAAGACAACGCAGAATATGGCCTCGGTATGCGGCTTTCTGTGGATCATCTCAACGGCATCGCATTTGAGCTGAAGGAAAAACTCTTGACCGCAAGCTCTACCAAACCGGATGTCCTGGAAGCATTGAGGCAGGTCGCCTCGCTGGAAGAACAGCGCGGAAGCCGGGAAAAGGTAAATCAGACACACAATGCAGTGGATCAGTTGAAGAACCTGCTGACAGGTTATCCTGACGAAAGCCTGGAAGGGCAATTGCTGGAACACGTCAGTTATCTGAAATACAAAGCTGTCTGGATTGTCGGTGGAGATGGTTGGGCATATGACATCGGTTACGGCGGTCTTGACCATGCATTGGCATCCGGCCAGGACATCAATGTTCTGGTACTGGACACCGAAGTATATTCCAACACAGGGGGACAGCGCTCCAAATCTACTTTCATGGGTGCAGTCGCCAAATTCGCTGCCCTTGGGAAAGAGGTTCAGAAAAAGGATCTTGGTATGATGGCCATGTCCTACGGCAATGTTTATGTAGCATCCGTTTCTTTTGGGGCCAATAGAAACCAGACCCTGAAAGCTATGCGGGAAGCTGCAACTTATCCCGGTTCATCCATCATCATTGCCTATTCCAACTGTATTGAACACGGAATCAACATGGAAAAAGGCCCGGAACACGCTAAACTCGCGGTAGATTCCGGGTATTGGATGCTCTATCGTTACGATCCGCGGCTGGCAGCAGAAAAGAAGAATCCACTCCAGATCGACAGCAAAGAGCCCACCAAACCATTGAAAGATTTCTATATGGGCCAGCGGCGATTCAAAACACTCATGGAATCTCATCCGGATGTGGCACAGGAATACCTCGACAGCGCTTCCCGGTTTGTCCGAAACCGGTACCGCCACTACAATCATCTGGCAGAAATGTCTTACGATGATTTTGAGGTATAACCTGTAGCTTATTATGAACCTGAATGGGGCCGGTTTAAAACCGGCCCCATTTCTTATTGCTCCCATCCCAATATATAAAGGACTGTCCCATGCAGATTTCTGTTGACCTTCATTCCCATTCCGGTTACTCGGGCGGTGTGGGGAAAATTAATCTGGAAGATATCGCCGAAACTATGCGCTTAAAGGGAATTGCAGTCTTCGGGACAGGGGATTGTCTTCATCCTGGCTGGAACCGGCATCTCCGGGAAACATTGATGGAAAAGACTACCGGCATTTATGAACTCCCGAATTTTCCCGGTAAAGGTTTTGTCCTTCAGAATGAGATGGTTCTCACCGCTCCGCTGTTACCGGGAGCCAGAACCCGGAAATCGGTTCACATGGTATTTCTATACCCAAGTTTTCGAGCCACTGACGCTGTCATCGAGTTGCTGGACAACTACGGTGCAAAAAACACCATTGGCCGACCATTTGTGAAGCTGGAATCACCTGTTGAGGTCAGCCGGTTTCTCGAAAACGTGATGGATGCAGCACCTGGAACAATTGCATTCCCAGCCCATGTTATGACCCCGGACGGCATATATGGTTCCAATAATCCCATTACTTACATGGAAGAATTCTTCGGTGATTTTGCAGGAAAAATTAAACTCATTGAAACCGGGCTCAGTGCTGACCCTGAAATGCTGGACCGAATTCCGGAATGTCGTTCCATGAACTTTATCAGCAACAGCGACTGTCACTCAGCAGCTCTGAATCGGATTGGCCGGGAATTGACCCTCCTTGAAGTGAAAACACGTGATTTTTTCGGCATATGTACGGCTCTTACCGGGAAAAGAGGCATTCAGGCAACTTATGAATTTAATCCCCGTGAAGGGAAGTACTTTGGAACCGGACACAGAAAAGGAAAAGAAGGACATTCCCACGAAAGCTACCATGTGAAATGTGGAACAGATGTTCCAAAGCACTGTCCTGTATGCGGCAAACCCCTTACAATAGGTGTTATGGATCGTGTACTGGAACTGGCCCACACGCAGAGTTTTTCGGAAAAATACGAAGTTCCAATCCGAAACTTTCATCATCTTGTTCCATTGGTAGAAGTGATCGCAGCAGGTCTCGGTCAGAGGTCCGTAACAGGTAAAAGGGTGCTATCTCTCTATAAAATGGCTATTTCACAGTGCGGAAATGAGGTGGCGTTGTGGGAATTTCCCGCCTCTGAGCTGATTGAACGCCTTCAAAGCCTCCCGGAACAGGTAGTGGCATGTATCCTTGCTGTCCAGTCAGGTCATTTTACATTTAATCCGCCGGGATATGATGGGGAATACGGGAAACTGAAAATTCAGATAGAATCATAAGGAACAAATTAAATCAGGTACTGACGAAGCATTTCAGGATGACCTGTATAAATTCTCACAGTCATCGTTCCGGTAAATCGAACAAAACGCTGCTTTGCCCGAACCAATTCTGCAGCGGGTGCTTTCACCTGGAGATACGGGCCGCCAAACCACCCATTCCCCTCTGACATTTCCCATTGATTGATTTTATTCCTTGGCAACTCAATAAAGAGTTTCCTGAATTGATATAGCTGAATTCCTGAGCTGTTCGCGGCGAGGGCCAGACTGACAATCTGAGTTTTGCCCGTAACTTTCAACAAAACAGACGCGTTCTCTTCCGTGTAAAAGGGTTGAAGCGCATTCATCTGTTCCAAACTCGGCAATCGTCCCATTTTTCTGTTTACAATGCTCGATAACCAGATGGCCACCAGAGTAATACTCAAAGGCAATAACAAAAAGAAAAGAATCGGCTGGCAGAAAAGGAAATAACTGTCCCGACAGACTGAAGTCAATTTTGACTGGAAAGCCGGCTGATGCAGGCTATGACCATTTACTTCGAGAGAAGAAACCACCTTGAAAAATAAGGAGGCGTAAGTCCTGAGAGACCTGCCGGTAGAAAAAGACAGCCAGTACGCCGTGTTTTCATAATTGAAAAAATATGTAAATACACGTCCTTTACCTCGAGTCCGAATAACCAGGATTCCCGGCATACTGTCAGTCATATTTTTTGCAAACCAGAAACTCCCATTTGCACGGTAAATGCTAGTGTGTTCAGGGAATTGCTTCATCGAAAAATATCTAATGGAACTGCTTCGAAAACCTGTAGATGAAGCAGGGGCAGTGGCCAGTTCAAATGTCCCGATCTTTGGGCTCTGAAAGGTGGCAATGTGCCATCCTGCACGGTCTCTTGTGTTTGCGGGACCAAAAGACTGTGGTATTCCGACAGTCAGGCGGCCAAAAGGGACTGTTCGAAGGTCAAGGTCCAACGCCTGCTGTTCAATCTTGTGGAGAAAGAAGTATATCCCTCCAGTAATCAGGAGCATGATTCCAATGACCAGCAACGAGAACTTGCGTTCTATTTTCAACAGTTCCTCCAGGGTTCGATATAATCGCTTTCCGAGTAATTCGGAATCAGGCAATACCAACTACAGTACGCAAACCAGGTGGACCTTATTCAAAAACTGCGAAGTGGAATCCCTGACGGTGCAGCCTTTCGGACCTTAATTCCTTTTGGAAGGGCAAAAAGAACAGGGTCACAGGAAATCGTCTTCATCTGAGTCAACACTTGAGTATTGACCACTGCACGGCTGTTTAATCGAATCCGGCTTACGATCTGTCGGGGAAAACCATTTACGTGATGAACCATATCAAGGAAATCATCATTTTCCGTAAAAAAAGACATGAACCGGTAAAACCGGTCTCCACCTTCAGGCCCAGCTTTCTCCGGCATCCACACGGTTGTCGTTGAGTTCATGAATTCACCCGGGAGTTTAGCTTCAAAACAGGCCACACCTTTCACTACTTTCCGACTTCCTGTTCTCTTGAAGATCACCTGAGGGAAAATCAGATGGCCATTGTTGTCCATCAAACCATATGCAGCAACGAATTGCTGATAAAAAGGCTGATTATCACCAAAAGAGTACTCAGTGACCTCTCCGCTTTTTACATTCACCTTCCAGGCCACTTTTTTTTGATTATCAAAAATGAAAAACCGGTCTGAAGACAGTTGAATTCGCATGGAATCTCCACAGACCGTAATCACCTCTTGATACTCATAGCTGGAACCACCCGTTACCTTGACAGAATAAGTTGCCTGATATCCATCCGCTGAAAAAGCACTCATCACCACTGCAAAGCACCAGAGGACAATAAGATTCCGTTTCATATTTCGAATTTCACTCCCCTGACATATACCGTGTTGCCCTTCATTTCTTTAAGCTTCGGCATCTGCTTGATCGCTATGTCAAATTGT
>CBEUWV010000142.1:0-5499 GCA_965546895.1 uncultured bacterium | reverse complement strand
CAATAGTGAGACAATTTCGCCGCCCATGACATCCAGAGAGAGAACGTGATCAACAAAACCGGTACTTACTGCCGCTTTTGGCATTCCATATACCACACAGGAATCCTGGGATTCTGCCAGGAGAGTGCCTCCGGCTTCATGTACCTGGCGGGCTCCGATACTTCCATCTGTCCCCATTCCTGTCAGTATGACAGCCAGTGTTCTTTCTCCATAGAAATTCGCGACGCTTTTCATCAACCGGTCCACCGAGGGAATATAGCGGTCATTCAGGTTAGGTTGAACCAGCCGGAAAGCACTGTCGTGAAATTCCAGATGCATGTCTCCAGGTGCAACATAGACAGTCCGATTTTTCGGCTGTTCCCCATCTTCGGCTTCTTTTATCTCCAGTTCCAGGAGCATGTTTAACCGGTTAGCGAAGACTCCCGTGAAGCTGCGCGGCATGTGTTGACATACGACTATGGGTATATTCACGTAGGGTTGAATGTCCTCAAGAACCCGTTGGATAGCGGTTGGGCCTCCAGTGGATGCCCCGATAACCAGTATCTGAAAGCTGGATTGAGGCTCTTTTGTGTGATCAGGAGCGATGGGTTCATGGACTTGCGGCCGGGTAATCGGGGCTTTTTTAACCGGAACGGAAGCGTGCAGGACGGCGGACAGTTTTTCTTTAAAATGATCGGCATATTCTCCTGTAATATAATTCTCAGGTTTTTGAACAAAGTCCACGGCGCCAATTTCCATAGCTCTGAAAATATTCTCGTCTGTTCCAGCTGAGCTGAACACCAACACAGGAATGGGGTGATTCGCCATTAACCAGCGAAGAAAAGTGAACCCGTCCATTCTGGGCATCTGCAGGTCAAGGATGATCACATCCGGCTTATTCAGCATGGTCTGGCGAATTCCTTCTTCACCGTCATGGGCCTTGAGAATTCTTGAAAACTCTCCCATCTGGTTCAGCAGTAGAGATAATTCGCTGAGTATGAGTTCAGAATCGTCAATGAGAAGGATTTTCATGAGCGTTCTCCTGCCTTCCTGAAGAAAAATACCTTACCGAACCGGCATTTTCGAAAGGAACCGGGCGGATTAGCAATAACTTCCGTAGTACCGAAAAAGAAACTGCCACCTGGCTTCAGGGCAGCTTCGAAATCTGATTTCAGTTTTTCCCTTGCATCACTTGTAAGATACATCATTACATTCCTGCAGAAAATTATATCATAAGCCTCTTTCTTCAGGGATTCTTTCAGTAAATCAAACTGGAAAAAATCTATTCCCTCGCGTACTTCCGAATTTATAGAATGAAGAGCAGACATGTCCTTTGTAAAATACTGCTCCACGAGATGGGCCGGCATTTCCCGTAGTGCGTGAATGGAGTAACGGCCGGCTTTGGCCGCATCAACCATATCCTTTGAGCGGTCTATTCCTGTTATCTTAATGCGTGAACTCAGCTGGGGCAAAGCGTCGAGAATAGAAATGCGAATGGAGTAAGCCTCTTCCCCTGAGGCGCAGCCGGCACTGAGAATGGAAATAGGCCGGGTTGTTAAGGCCGCGAGTTCCGGCAGGATATGCTGAGTCATTGCTGTGAAATGGTGAATCTCCCTGTAAAAATAGCTTTCATGTATAAGAAGTCTTTCAGCCAGCGCGACCCGAAGCTTTTCATCCCTTTTCAAAAGGAATGGGAGTTGATCCAGTTGAAAGCCATGGCGATCCGCAAACCGTTGAATTCTGAGTTCAAACACTTTTCTGGCGTTTTCTGTTAGATCCAGTCCTTCTGTGGCCAGAATCTTCCGAAACATACTAAATTGAAATGAAGTTAAAATCTGGCTGGTCATTTAAAATTGCCTGAATATCCAGGATTGGAATAATCCGATTTCGATACTGGACGATTTCTTTGACAAATCCATTGCTCGCTTCTGAAGCATTCTCCTGGACATGAAGTTGTTCGGGAGATACCGATTCTACTGCTTCATCCACAAAAACACCCATCTGACCGATGAGGATAACAAGTTTTTCTCTAACCTTGTGTTCAATCTGCAGAAAATATTCACTGTTCAGAACGGCATAGGGAGTACCCCTCAGTACTGCCAGATGGGAGATGTCTGGTAATCTTGCCGGAAGGGGAAAGAAGGGGAAATCGGAAATAATTTCTCGTACATACCGAAGCTCAATTCCCAACAGGCTTTGACCGGATTTCAGCAACAGAATAGAATCAAGGTTGTCCATGATTACCTCTATACAGGGAAATTAATTGGGGAATGTCAAGGATGTAGGCAAGCGATTTAGCGGAAAAATTGCAGATTGCAGAAAAGAGGGGGAGTTTGGAAAGTTTCCCTTTAAGCGGAATGATTGTTGTCTCTTTCTCCTCAATTACATCTTCCACCAGAAGTGCAAAAAGTTGATCAAAATGACGAATTTGAACAACGACTTTAGTTTCCGTTTCCAGATCGTCTGTTCCAAGGAGTCGCGGGAGATGAATAGCCCTTGAAGGTTCTTTATTCAGGCGGTAATAGAGCTCATTTTGTACGTAGACACAGCGTTGGGCCTCGTATGGCTGTATTGATTTCACAAAGAGGGAAGGAAGGCCCAGAACCGTTTCTCCGGATGAAATAAAAAATGCGGGTAAAATTGCCTGAGTAACGGGGATCTGTATATAGAAATGTGTCCCGTTGCCTTCCCTTGTCTGGATGGTAATTGTTCCACCCAGCTTTTGTAATTCGGTTTTAACGACGTCCATTCCGACGCCGCGTCCGGAAATATCTGTCAGCTTTTCCGCTGTAGAAAATCCGGGGTGGAAAATAAAATTCAATATATCGGGGTCATTGTATTTTTTGCCTTTCTCCGCAAGGCCCGAATCAACAGCTTTTTTAAGAATTCTGGATGGATTCATGCCGTTCCCGTCATCTGCCACTTCCATAAAAACAGAACTTCCCTGCTGATATGCGGTCAATGTAATTCTCCCATTTTCCGGTTTCCCGGAGCTTTTTCGTTGCTCCGGGTCTTCAATTCCGTGGTCCACCGCGTTTCGAAGCAGATGAATCAAGGGGTCTATCAGGGCATCCGTGATCTGTTTATCCACTTTTGCATTGCCGCCGTCGAGTATAAGTTCGATTTTCTTTCCCAGTTTTGCTGCAGTGCGTATCGTGGCACTTTCGAGGCGTCTGAAAATAGATGTCAGCGGTACCATCCTGTAGTGAATCACTCTTTTCTGGAAGGAAGAAATATTTTGTTCAAGAACATTCAGTTGAAACCGTGCCTGTTGGGCAACATTTCTCCACTCGCCGGTTCCGGCAAGGGGTGTGAGTATAGCTTCAATCCGATTCTTGAGCAGTGCCATTTCCTCCATATCCTGAAGGAGTAAATCCAGTTCCTTAAGACCGATTTTTACGGTTTTAAGCTTTTCCGTATCTTGAACAGGAGCGGAACGGGCGGTGTCGATTTTCAAATCCGGCTTTTCACTTTGTGAGGAAGTTGGTTGATGGATGAGGGTCAGCGTAGAGTCGGATGGAGCAAGTTCCTTTATTTTTTCTGGCTGCATAGGTGATGCCAGTAACAGACGAAATGAGATGGCAGTATCTGTTGCGGTCTCCTCCCCTGGAAGAGTGGCAATGATTTCCCCTTCCTGGTTGATGTAGTCCTGAATTTTCCTGAGCCCCGTATCGAAGTTTTCAAAAGGAAAAGAAACATCCAGAAAATAGATGGGGTGATTATGACGGATATTTTCCTTTATCCGGGCCAATTCCATATCATTTAACTGTTTTACCAATCCGGATGGCAGAGAGTCCAATTCGGCGTCATCAAACTTCTTGCCCACAGGCGCGGTTTCCATTTCTTCATCTAATTGCTGTTGAAAAGAATGCAGTACGGTTTCTTCCACCGCGTCTGTGCCGATGGTTCGAATAGAATCAATGAAACGGTCTATGATTTCAGTGGAAAGTATCAGCAGGTTGACCACTGAAAGAGTGCAGGGATGTTCAGCTTTTCGGATTCGATCCAGCAGATTTTCTATAGAATGGGAAAATTGGGAGAGTGCACTGAAACCACTCATTCCACCGAGACCCTTGATGGTGTGGAACGCCCGGAAAAGATCCCCAGTGACGTGAACGGGATTTGTGTGGTTTTCAACAGCCGTCCTCAGCCCCTTCGCGCCGTCATATATATTTTCGTTAAGCTCAACAAGTTCTGACAGAAGGCTGTCTATATTATCTCCCATCTTTCCTCCTCAGTTGAAACGAAACAGATTGATACGGCTGGCAACTGGTGAATGATCATTGATAATCACTGATTCTAAAGGAGCCGGCTGATTCACAGTGCGTAAAGTTAAACCAAAATAATCGGAGATATGGGCGGTATTAAGCAACACATAATTTGCCGGGATATAATGATAACTGGAGAGAGGATCGGAGAACAACCAGCCGGTTCCCGGGTAATAGATTTCAACAAAAGAATGGAGAGCCTTGCCACTTAAAACATGATTTTTTGCTTTCATTACAATTCCGGTTACAGACCGTGCAGGGATACCGGCTTCTCTGAGCATTTGAACGGTCAATTGTGCGGCTGCCGCGCAATCTCCTTCCAGAGGGGTGCTGGTACGTATTCGATAGTGGAAATGGCGGGTAATCCAGTAAAGGATAGCGGATACGGCCTGATAATAGCCATGGCAGGGGCGAACAAGCATCTGCGTTATTTTGCGAAATTCGGTTGGAAGGGGGGGCGTCTGTCCGGATTTGAGGATGGTCCGGGCACGTTTGTTCTTTATTGGGATTGGGAATGGCGTACTGTTTCGAAGGGGGTTGGCATCGACGAATACATGGATAATTCCTTCAGCAGTTTCTTCTATTTGATACCCGGCGTTTTTGTAGGGCTGAATGGTTGTTCGTGGGATAAAACGATAATCTGCCTGCTGCTTTCCCATGATTCCTGACCCCAGGGCTGAAACCGGTCGGAATAGAATGCACAGAAAAAAGAAAAGAACGATTAAAAGCCGGAGGTTTCTATTCTTTGACATTCCGAATTGGAAGAGACTTACGTATGGCATCCAGGACACCGTTAATAAACTGACCGGACTCACCGTCCCCGTAGCGCTTTGCCACCTCGATGGCTTCGTTGATTACCACAACCGGTGGAGAGTCTTCATACATGAACTCATACACGGCAATCCGGAGGATATTACGATCAATGTATGACATCCTTGCAATTTTCCAGTTTCTTGAGCTCTGCTCAATTGATGTGTCGATTGAGACTGCATGTTTTATGACTCCGCTTACAATACTATCAGCATACTCTCTGGTTTGTGGAGAAACAGAGCGGTCCTTCCAGAAAAGGGGAGAGATGTCCTCAATTTTCCAGCTGGTCACTTCTCTGGCATATAAGAGTTGAAGCGCATATTCCCGAGATTTTCGCCTGTTACCCATTATGAGTCCTCCGATGGCATTTTAACACAGTTGAGGGTGAGATTGGGCGGCGGAAAGTGCGAGTGAAAGTGTGAGTGTGAGGCAGAAGGGAATG